>JBAVYF010000498.1:0-3652 GCA_049698655.1 Occallatibacter sp.
CAACTCCCGGAGGCGTCCCGTTTGGCAAGCCGGGAGTGACCGTCGTCCGCCCGGACAGAAGCGCGCCGCTGCGCGTCTCCACTCCAGTCGCGGAAGGGTTGCTGATTCTCAAGAGGGTGCCGGTTTATCCCGCCATTGCGAAGGCGGCAGGAATCAGCGGAACAGTGGTGCTGGCGGCCACCATCTCCAAAACCGGGACCATCGAGAACCTGCGCGTCACCAGCGGACCGGCGATGTTGCAGCAGGCTGCTCTGGATGCCGTGAAGACCTGGCGCTACCGCCCTTATCTGCTCGACGGCCAGCCCGTTGAGGTGGAAACCACGGTCAATGTCATCTTTACCCTGGGACGGTAGACGTCAATGCCGGACGGGAATGCGCGGCCGGGTCAGGGCTCGCGCTTTCCTGTCGTCGTTGGAGCTCAGTGACCATCCGGCCTGGCTGTGTTGAGTCCGGCGAAAACCTTAGCGTAGTGCCCGCTCTCGACAGCGAAGCGCAGAGGCTTCACGGTTTCCACGCAGACCTCCGCCGGCGCCGGTTGAGTCTTGAGCATCTCCATCGCCTCGACGATGAATTTGTCCAGCGGCATGGCGCGCGGGTCGTCGGCTCCGTTCATCAGATGCGTGGCCACATAGGGAGGAATCAGTTCGAGAACCTCGATCTGCGTTTTTCTAAGCTGATGGCGAAGCGACTGGGTGTAAGAGTGAATCGCCGCCTTGGTGGCGCAATAGGTCGGCGTCAGCGCCAGCGGAACAAAAGCCAGCCCGGATGAGACGTTGATGATGGTCGCATTTGGCTGCTTTTCAAGCAGCGGCAGCATCGCCGCCGTCAGCCGAATGGGGCCAAGCAGGTTGGTGGCGACGGTGGCTTCCGCGTCGGTCATATCGCCTTGCTGGGCGAGCAGGTTTTCCGGGCGCATGATGCCGGCGTTGTTGATGAGCACGTTCAGCGCGGGGAACTCGGCGGCCACCTTGGCGGCAAAAGAGCGGATCGCGGCGGGGTTTTCAATGTCGAGGGTGAGCGACTTCATGCCGGGGTTGGCGGCTGTAGTCTCATCCAGAGCCTGCCTGCGCCGCCCTGCGATGACAACCTGGTTGCCGAGTTTGTGCAGCTCTTCCGCCAGCCCGCGGCCAATGCCTGAGCCGCCGCCGGTGATGAGGATAGTATTGCCGGTAAGCTCCATGGGGTATTTGTACCTCTAAGAGGCATTTTAATGGCAGTGCTTGAATGGCAGGTTACGGAAGCAAGAGCTGGGTGTGTTCAGTGTCTCAAGCTCACGCAATCCGGTGGATCGCCTGCGCTCCGCCCATCACGGCGCCAGTGACCATGCGCCGATCGAAGGTGGCCAACTGGCCGCGATGGGCGCGGGCCAGGGCAAGCAGATAGCTGTCGGTTACCTGTCCCGAATCGAGCAGACGGGTGCTGTCGATGCGTTGGTTGTCGAGGAGCGTAATGTCGTCGGGCCAGAACTCATGCCCGCCCAAAGCGAGCAAGATCGCCATAAGCTCGGCAACCGCCGCCGGAGTTCCGGGCGAGTTCGGGTAGCGCGGATGGCCCACGATGCGCAAGACGCCATTCTCGGTCAGGGGACAAGTAGCCCAGGCTTTCTTGCCTTTGGCAGCGAACCAATCATGCGCCCGGTCGTGCAGTACGTGCGCCGGGTCAATCAGCGCGATCAGCACGTTCACGTCCAGCAGGTAGCGTGTCACGGCAACTCTTCCTGAAGTTGGCGGACCAGTTCCGAAGTCACCCTCGGCGCGCCAGGACGCAGCGGGAGCAGCGGCACTCCGTTGCGCTTGCAGAGTCTGGACGGAGCGGGCCGCATTGCCGTCCGTGCCAGCGCGGAGATTACGTCTCCCACGCTCTTCCGCTCGATAGCGGCCATCTCTTTGGCGGCCGCCAGAACGTCATCGTCAATGGCAAGAGTGGTGCGCAAGAGTTCCTCCATCGCAAAGCATCACGCATCAATCATCATACATCAAGTGGCAGCGGAAAGAGAAACCCCAGGTCTCAAAAATCGAGAACTGGGGTTTCTGAATCCATGAATTTACTGAGGGTAGACGGCTCAACTGCCTACTTCTTCAATGGCTTGCGCGCAAAGTAAAACAGCGAGAAGGCCAGCGCCGCGAAGGCTATGACCGAGACCCAATCATGGTAGAGGAAGGTGTGCGGGATAGCGATGGGGTTGTCCTTGTTGAAGTAGTTTTCGTAGAACTTGAGACCGACGCCGAGCAGGCCGATGATGCCGCCTGCCGCGATCAGCCCTGAAGCATAGAGCGAGCCCGGTGAGACGTCGCCTTCCGCATCCGGGTCTCCGCCGGCCTTTTTGAGAGCCGCGTCCACCAGCCAGCGCATCACGCCGCCGGTAAAGATAGCCAGGGTTGTGCCAATGGAGAGATAGGCTCCGACCGCAAAAGCCAGCGAACGGATTCCGAGCAGCTCCACTGTAATCACAATGGCAACGCCCAGCAGCACCAACCCCCAGGGCAGCTTGCGGCTCAGGATTCCGCTGATGACTGTGGCCATCAGCCGGGCCTGCGGCGCAGCGATCTTCTCGCTGCCGATGCCTGGAATCCACTGCACTTCAATTTGGCCGGTGGCCTGCGAATAGAGATACTTGCCGTCGGGCAGCTCTGGCGAGCCAAGGGCGTTCAGGAGCTTGTACTCACTCTTGTGGTGAATGCTCCTGGTTTTATCCGCGTTGATCACGGGGAACTGCTCGCTGAGGCCCACCGTCTGTTCCTGGATGTTGACGCCGTCGTGCGGCGCAGAGAGATTCCATGCTTGCGGGGCTGCCTTGAACTCCTGCGCACCGGTGTTCATCAGTTGGAGGGTGAAGCCGATGGCGATGGTGGAGATTACGATGCCGATCAGGAAGGCGAATCGCTGCATGCGCGGCGTGGAACCGACCAGAAAGCCGGTCTTCAAATCCTGCGACGTATCGCCGGCCTCGGCTGAGGCGATGCAAACCACGCCGCCGATGGTGATGGCCAGCGCGCCGAAGGCCGGGGTCGTCCATCCCTCGACAAGAAAAATGGCCGAGGTGGCCATCAATGTGGCGATGGTCATTCCGGAGATGGGGTTGGCCGAGCTGCCGATGAGGCCGACGATCCGCGAACTGACTGTGACAAAGAGGAAACCAAAGACGATCACCAGCAGAGCGGCGGCCAAATTAGCACCCAGACTGACCTGCGCTCCCGGGACCGGTTTGAAGTAGAGGAAGAGGAACATGATCACGACCAGCAGAGCCGAGCCAATCATCGCCGTGCCCATGGAAAAGTCCTTCTCCGTCCGAATGGTCTCGACCTTGGCCGCCGCGCCGCCGCGCATTTTCTTGAAGCCCGAGGCGAGAGCGCCGATGATGGTGGGCATGGTCTTGAGCAGGGCAATCACTCCGGCGGCTGCCACCGCCCCCGCCCCTATGGGTCGGATGTAGGTCTTCCACATGTCGCTGGGGCCCATCAACTCGACGGGGACTGTGCCGGGATAAATGGGATGGCCCACTTCCTTGCCGAAGAAGTAGATCAGCGGCATCAGCACCAGCCACGAGAGCACGCCGCCGGCCACCATCACTCCCGCGGTCTTGGGTCCGATGATATAGCCCACGCCCAGGTACTCCGGCGTGGCGTCGGCCTTGATGGACGCGCCTTTCATC
>JBAVYF010000499.1:0-1621 GCA_049698655.1 Occallatibacter sp.
CGCGCGCTTCCGCATCAACCCTGACCGCATCGCAGCCGGCACCTTCCTGGTGGCTGGCGCCATCACCGGCGGAGACCTGACTGTGGCCGATTGCAACCCCATGCATCTGAGCGCGGTGATCAACAAACTTCAGGAGGCCGGAGCCCGTGTCGATATTCTCGGGCCCGATTCAGTGCGTGTACGCGCCGCCGACAAACTGTGCGCCGCTGACATCTCGACTGAAGAATATCCCGGCTTTCCCACCGACATGCAGGCACAATACATGGCGCTGTCCACTCAGGCCGAGGGCGTCAGCGTGGTCGAAGAGAACATCTTCGAGAACCGCTTCATGCATGTGCAGGAACTGGTGCGGATGGGCGCAAACATCAAGGTGGAAGGGCGGACGGCCACCGTGCGCGGCCCGGCTCAGCTCTCTTCCGCCGCCGTCATGTGCTCAGACCTGCGTGCTTCCGCTTCGTTAGTTCTGGCCGCATTGGTCGCCGACGGCGAGTCCATCCTGGACCGCGTCTATCACATGGATCGAGGTTATGAGCGCATCGAGGAGAAGCTGGACGGGGTCGGCGCGCAAATCCAGCGCATGGGCAACCTTTTCCCACCCAGGAACGAAGCGAAAGACGCCGCATAAAAAACCCCGGATCCTCGCCCTCGACAACAATGGAAAGATTTGCAGCCATCTTCTTGAGTTTAGAGGAGTTGGAATCGGTACAAAAAATCAGGCGCGGTGACCCAATCAATCACTGGGATGGAACTAGGCCTAGGTTACTGAAGTTCACACAAAGGTATCGTGCGTACGGTAAAAAGAGTTACACCAATCGCTTTCTTATCGCCGATGATAGAGAATAGTCTGAGCAGATAGAGGTGAGCTTTTTGAATTGGAGCGGAATTCCAGACGTAGCAGCCGTTGCGTTGTTGATCTGCGCGTTTGCCTCTGTCGCACAACGCAGTCAGACGTCCGCCTCGAAATTGTGGCTGACGGGCTGGCTGATGATCCTGCTCCACTTTGTCGCTGGCCTGTTCAGTTCTGCTCCAGGCATTTGGGGCAGCTTGGCGTTTATCGTCCTTTCGGCTTCCTTGGCATGGGCCGGCCTGTTGTTCATTCACGCCTCGATTCTCTACCGCAAGGACACTTCCAGCCGCTGGATGCTTGGATCGCTTTTAACGGCGAACACGCTCTACTTCATAGCTCTCTGTTTCGCTCCTGTTGGGCACTGGTCTTTGAATCTGACCGCGGCCTTGCTGGGCCTCTGCCCGCTGGCTGTCATGCTGGCATCGATCCGCAAATACAACCACCCGCTTCGCTGGATAGTCGTGATCCTCTACGGATCGCTCTCGATCTTCCTGCTGATCTTCCAGAACCGGCCTGAATATGGTTCCAGCCTGGCCTGGAATGCAATGATGTTCACCGTCTATTTGGGCTGTTGCATATTTGTTTCCTATTCATTCCGCCGCGCCACTGCCGGAACACTCGTCACGATCGCCGGATTTTTCTCCTGGGCTTCGATCTTTGTTGTTGCGCCGATGATGGAGGCGTTCCAGCCCCATGTTCACATCGAGAGCGAAGTGTGGAACCTGCCTAAATTCGTGGTGGCCGTGGGCATGATGCTGTTGCTTCTCGAAGACC
>JBAVYF010000500.1:0-9907 GCA_049698655.1 Occallatibacter sp.
GTTCCGTGCTTTGTGGAGCGATCATGACGACTACTGTTAACGATCTTCACGCGAGCTAAAAGAAGACATATTCAATAGCGTCAGTGCGCAGCCATGACCTCTCGATCTCCATCGTGAACGATTCAGGTAAGTTCGTAACTGGAAGCAACGATTACTGTAGATGATATTGGGCATTTCTGAGGGAAGATCGATTTGGAAACGCAGTATTATCAGCCTGCTTTCCATTACGTATTAGGCTCCAATTCGATGATTATACGGCCCAAGCCTGCGTTGGCAAGAAAAGCTGCGCAGTCAAACGTGCTTGGAGTGCTTCGGCTCATCAGGTCTCATCCCGTCAATACGGCTTGTTTGGTGTATTGGATTAAAATCAGTCAACAGCCACTTTAGGATGGAAACTCATGTGATTGTGACGTAAGGACAGAGGATCCCAGAGGCAATGCCTCAGCCAATATGAGCCGACTTTGTGCTTAATCGGGACTCTGATGTGTGATCGATCTGCTCACGGTGGACAGATTAGTAGAGAGTCATGGCCGCGATACAATCAATCTCTATCCATCGTCGCCCGAGATCAAAACTCTTGGCTGTTCAATCTTGCTCTATATCGCTAAACGTGCTCACATTGGCCAAAACAGAGTCCTGCGGGAGCAAAAGCAGGTAAGAGCAAGTGCCGGGTTCGTTAAGGCATTGAATTGAATTGTCCCAAGGATTTTACAGAGAATGGCGCTTCGAGTGTCCGCGGGATATCAGAAAGAGCAATATAGAACAAACAAAGCCCTTGGAATTCAGGGAATCGGCGTGTAGTATATGGCAAACTGTGTCTTTGCGTGGAGTCCTGGGAGTCCTGTATGTCTGCAAGAGACGGCAAATCGGATGTTCAGCATTTTGGCGTGGATCGCCAGTTGTCTTCGCCACTTCCCTGGTATCGACAGCGCTGGTTTCTTTGGACAAGCCTGCTTCTGCTGTTGCTCCTGGTGGTGGTCGTTTTCTTGGTTATCCATCATAATAACGCCAAGGCGGCAGCTGCCAAGCGCGCGCTGGCCGCCGTGAAGCCATCCGTCACAGCCACGGTTTCCACTGCCACGAAGGGTGACATCGGCATCTACCTCGATGCGATTGGCACTGTGACTCCGGTCTACACCGCATCCATCACGGCACAGGCAGGCGGAGTGCTGACCGCGGTGCATTACAGCGAAGGGCAATTCGTCCGGAAAGGGGATGCGCTGATCGACATAGATCCGCAACCTTACCAGGCACAGTTGCTACAGGCGGAAGGCGCTTTGGAACGCGACACCAACGTTTTGGCGCAGGCGCAGATGGATCTGGATCGATACCGAGCGGCGTGGGCAGGAAACGGTATCAGCAAGCAACTGCTTGATGACCAGGAGAAGATCGTACTACAAGACAAAGGCACGGTGAAGAACGATCAGGGTACGGTGAATTATGACCAGGCGCAACTCAGTTACTGTCACATTACCGCGCCGATCTCCGGCCAGGCGGGTCTTCGCCTGGTGGACCCTGGAAACGTGGTGCAGGCTTCCGGAACCACGGTGCTGGTGGTCATCACACAGGAGCAGCCTATCACCGTAGTCTTCACCCTTGCAGAGGACAGCCTTGGAGAGGTGCAGGCGCGAATGCGACAAATGCATACGCTGCCGGTGGATGCCTGGGATCGCTCCCAGACCACGAAGATAGCATCGGGGAAGATGTTCGCCATTGATAACCAGATCAACACCACCACGGGAACGGTTACGGCGCGCTCCCTCTTCGATAACAAGAACGGCGCACTCTTCCCGAACCAATTTGTCAACACAAGGTTGCTGGTGAATACGCTTAAGGGAGTCACGCTGGTCCCAACCGCGGCCGTTCAACACAACGGGCAGGTGGCCTTTCTGTATGTGATTACGAACGGAATCGCAAGTGTGCGCAACATCACGACGGGAGTTACGGATGGCGGCATGACCGCAGTGGAGGGAATCAACCCCGGCGATGTTGTGGCAACCAGCAGCTTCGATAAGTTGCAGGCCGGAAGTAAAGTCGTCGTGTCCAGGCAGGCGACTGCGGCAAATGCTGCGGAGGGCAATACTCCGTGAGTCCATCTGGGCCTTTTATTCAGCGCCCTGTTGCTACCGCGCTGTTGATGGCCGCCATCCTGCTGGTGGGTATCGTTGCGTATACTCAGTTGCCGGTTTCTGCCTTGCCGGAGGTTGATTATCCCACTATCCAGGTTTTGACCTTTTATCCGGGCGCCAGCCCGGACGTGATGGCAACCACTGTGACCGCTCCTCTTGAGCGCCAGTTCGGCCAATTGCAGGGGCTAAGCCAGATGACTTCGACCAGTTCGGGCGGATCGTCTGTTATCGTGCTGCAATTTGATCTCGCACTGAACATCGACATTGCCGAGGAAGAGGTTCAGTCCTCGATTAATGCCGCGCAGAGTTTCCTGCCCTCGAACCTTCCCTCGCCGCCGGTTTATAGCAAGACAAATCCTGCTGATGCTCCCGTCCTCACGCTGGCTGCAACATCTAACTCTATTCCACTCTCGCAGGTCGAAGATCTGGTGGATACCCGCCTTGCGCCCAAGCTCTCTCAGTTAAGCGGGGTTGGCCTCGTAAGCATCAGCGGCGGACAAAAGCCGGCAGTGCGCATTCAAGCCAATCCTACGGCGCTGTCGTCTTATGGGCTCAACCTTGAGGATCTGCGCACGGCGCTTGTGCAAACAAGCGTCAATGCCGCCAAGGGTAGCTTTGACGGGCCGCATCAGAATTATCAGATCAATGCCAACGATCAGTTGGTTACCAGCGACGATTATCGCAAAGTTGTGGTTGCCTACCGCAACGGCGCGCCCATCATGCTAAGCAATGTTGCGCAGGTGGTGGATGGCATCGAGAACAACAAGCAGGCAGCATGGATGAATGAGACGCCGGCGGTCATTGTCAACATTCAGAGGCAACCCGGCGCCAATACGATTACAGTGGTGAAGGCCATTAAGGCTATTCTGCCGCAGCTTGAAGTAAACCTGCCGGCCTCGATTCAGGTGACGTCGCTTACCGATCTCACAACGGCAATTAACGCCTCCGTCTCCGACGTCGAGTTTGAGTTATTGTTGACCGTTGCGCTGGTTGTGATGGTCATCTTTTTGTTTCTGCGCAATGTCTATGCCACAATCATCCCCAGCATAGCCGTGCCGCTCTCATTGGTTGGCACCTTTGGAGTTATGTATGCGCTGGGCTATAGCCTGGACAATCTCTCGTTGATGGCGCTTACCATCTCCACAGGCTTTGTTGTCGATGATGCGATCGTCATGATCGAGAATATTTCTCGCTTTCTTGAAGCCGGAGATTCGCCGTTGCAGGCTGCCATGAAGGGCGCGGAGCAAATCGGATTCACTATTATCTCTCTGACCGTGTCACTTATCGCAGTGCTGATTCCACTGCTCTTCATGGGTGGCGTCATCGGCCGTCTCTTCCGCGAATTCGCAGTTACACTTGCCGTCACCATCATCCTGTCCGCCGTAGTTTCACTCACGCTGACGCCCATGATGTGCTCGCGTATTCTGCGCCACACTCCTAAAGAGCAGCAGGGCCGTTTCTTCAAGGCCTCGGAGCGCGTCTTCGCGAATGTCATCGCCTTTTACGGCCGTACGCTCAAGTTTGTCCTTGGCTACCAAACCATAACATTGTTAGTAGCTGCCGCCACTCTGGTGCTAACTATTGTCCTTTACATCGTCATTCCCAAGGGCTTTTTCCCCACACAGGATACGGGTGAGATTCAGGGCATCTCTCAGGCTCCGGAAACCATTTCGTTTGCGGCCATGGAGCAGAAGCAGCAACAACTGTCTCATATCATCCTTCAGGATCCGGCGGTCGAGAGTTTATCTTCCTTTATCGGCGCGGATGGGACAAACACCACGCTAAATAGCGGACGGATGTCTATCAATCTTAAGCCGCTGAACGTGCGCGATATGAGCGCCTCCGACGTGATTCGCAGGCTGCAGAAGAGCCTCAAGCAGGTAGATGGCATTGAGCTCTTCATGGCGCCGGTGCAAGACATCACCGTGGACGACCGCGTCAGCCGCACCCAGTACCAGTACACGCTCGAAGATCCGGACGCGAACGAGTTGAACCTGTGGACGGGCCGGCTTGTCGGCAAAATGAAGCAGTTGCCTCAGCTTGCCGATGTTGCCACCGATCAGCAAACCGGCGGTCTGGCGGTATCGCTGGTTATCGATCGTGTCACCGCATCGCGGCTTGGCATTGCTCCGTCAACCATCGACAGCACCTTATATGACGCGTTTGGACAGCGGCAGATCAGTACAATGTATACGCAGTTGAACCAGTATCACGTGATTCTGGAAACTGCTCCAGATTCCCGGCAAAGTCCCGGCAAGCTCCAGGATCTGTATATTCAGACCAATACCTCAGCAGGGGGCAGCGGCCCAGGAGCCTCTTCGTCCTATGCAGCCTCGGGGTCCTCGTCCGCAGGCTCAAATGCGACAACGACCACCGTGGCATACACTCCTTCCTCGGCGGTACTTAGCGTGCCCTCGAATGCAATCAAGTCCGGCGTTGGCACCACCCGCACAACTTCAACCGTAAATGCAGCTACTACCACCGCTCCACCCAATGCCGTGCCCCTCAGTGCATTCACTCATCTTGGACAAGTGACCGAGCCGCTCTCGATCAATCACCAGGGACAGTTTTCAGCGGTAACAGTGTCGTTCAATCTAGCTCCCAATGCCGCGCTGGGAGGCGCAATCACGGCCATTGAGAAGGTTCAGAAGGACCTGAACATGCCGGCCAGCGTACAGTATGGCTTCCAAGGCACCGCAGCTTCATTCCAGGGATCGCTCACTAATGAAGGCCTGCTGATTCTCGCCGCGCTTGCTGCCGTGTATATCGTGCTAGGCATCCTTTACGAGAGTTTCATTCATCCCATTACCATTCTCTCCACACTGCCCTCGGCCGGCGTGGGTGCATTGCTGGCCCTCATCCTTTTCAAGCAGGATCTCAGTGTCGTCGCCATCATCGGCATCATTCTTCTAATTGGTATTGTCAAAAAGAACGGAATCATGATGGTTGACTTTGCGATGGAGGGTGAGCGCGAACACGGAAAAAATGCAACAGACGCGATCTATGATGCTTGTCTGTTGCGTTTCCGCCCTATCATGATGACGACCATGGCGGCGCTGCTCGCGGGTATTCCACTGGCAGTCGGCCAAGGCATGGGTTCTGAGCTGCGGCGTCCCCTGGGCATTGCCATGGTTGGCGGCCTGCTGCTGAGCCAGGTGCTCACGCTCTACACCACGCCAGTTATCTACATCTTCTTCGACCGCATTGGCCATCGTTTCAGCCGTGCGCCGAAGACGATCGAAAGCGGCAGCCAGCCTCAACCGGCGGAGGGATCATGAATATCTCCGCCCCTTTCATCCGCCGTCCGGTAGCCACAACCCTGCTGACGGTAGGCATCACGCTTGTCGGGGCCATCGCCTTCAACGTTCTTCCTGTTTCTCCTTTGCCACAAGTCGATTTCCCTACGATCTCCGTCTCGGCCAGTTTGCCAGGTGGAAGTCCTGACATTGTTGCGTCTTCCATTGCAACTCCTTTGGAGCGCCAGTTCAGCCATATCGCCGGCGTCTCTGAGATGACCTCATCGAGTTCGCTTGGCAGCACCTCGATCACGCTGCAGTTCGATCTGAGCCGCGACATCGACGGCGCAGCACGAGACGTAGAGGCGGCAATCAACGCCGCGCGCACTTACTTGCCGGCGAACCTTCCAGCCAATCCGACCTATCGCAAGGTAAATCCCGCGGATTCACCCGTTATCATTTTAGGACTCACCTCGGATAAGTACGACAAGCCGACGCTCTATGACGAGGCGTCCTCGGTCATTGCGCAGAAACTCTCGCAGATCGAAGGGGTTGGACAGGTCACGGTCGGCGGAGGCGCAGGTCCTTCCGTGCGCGTGGAAGTGAATCCGACATTGCTGAACAGCCACGGACTGACACTCCAGAATATCCAGTCCGTATTGAGCCAGCAAAATGCTCATGAGCCCGCTGGCCAAATCTCCGTCGGAAATACAACTGCGGATATTGTTACCAATGACCAGATATCCCATGCGGACCAATACATTCCGCTAGTTGTGGGTTACTACAATGGAGCAGCAGTCAGGCTCGGCGATGTTGCCGACGTTTCTAATTCGGCGCAGAACATTCGTACTGCCGGGTACCTGAATGGCACGCCCTCGATCACCATTATGATCTTCCGCCAACCGGGCGCAAACATTATCGAGACCGTAGATCGTGTCCGCGCGGAACTGCCATCTATTCAAGCGTCGATTCCGCAAGGAATCAAGACCACCATTGTTCTGGACCGCACCACAACCATTCGCGCGTCGGTCAGCGATGTGGAGCGGACGCTTATTCTTTCTATTATCCTGGTGATTCTTGTTGTCTTCGTCTTTTTGCGCAACTGGCGAGCCACACTCATTCCCACTGTTGCCGTACCTGCCTCACTGATCGGCACCTTTGCCGTCATGTACCTGTTGGGCTTCAGCATCGACAATCTCTCGCTGATGGCGCTGACGATCTCCACAGGCTTCGTCGTCGATGATGCCATTGTGGTGATGGAAAATATTTCACGCCTCCGTGAAACAGGCATGACGCCCATGAAGGCCGCATTTCAAGGATCCAAGGAGATAGGATTTACTATCCTCTCCATCAGCACGTCGCTGATTGCGGTGTTCATTCCGATCCTGCTTATGGCCGGCATCGTCGGCCGGTTGTTCCGCGAGTTTGCGATCACGCTGTCGACGGCCATCGTTGTGTCGATGTTGATCTCGCTAACCACAACGCCTATGATGTGCGCTTATCTTCTCAAGGATGAGAGGACGATCAAGCACGGCCGCGCATATAGGGTCAGTGAAAAGGGATTTACATGGATGATCGCCACATACAGCCGCTCCCTGACTTGGGTATTGAAGCATCCTACACCCATGCTGATTCTCCTGCTGCTCACCATCGCGTTGAACTTCTATCTCATCGTCATCATTCCCAAGGGATTCTTCCCGCAG
Organism: Occallatibacter sp.; assembly: GCA_049698655.1. Lineage (GTDB taxonomy): Bacteria > Acidobacteriota > Terriglobia > Terriglobales > Acidobacteriaceae > Telmatobacter. The sequence goes on from JBAVYF010000500.1 coordinate 7,069, forward strand.
CAGGATACCGGAGCAATTATGGGTAGCGTGCGAGGACCGCAGGACGCGTCATTTCCCATAATGAACAACTCGATCCTGAAGCTGGTGGATGTCATCAAGACAGATCCCGCCGTCGCCGATGTCATAGCCCATACGGGCGGCGGTGGCGCATACAACGGTGGCAACATCTATATCGCACTGAAGCCGCTGAATGTGCGCAAGGTTTCGGCCCCCGCCATTATTGATCGCTTGAGGCCCAAGCTGAATCGGCTTCCGGTCGCTTCAGCTTTCCTTCAGGCTGCGCAGGATCTGCGCATCGGAGGACGGTCGAGCAATGCCATGTACCAATACACCATTCAGTCGGACAATGTGGCTGATCTGGCGCATTGGGGCCCCATCTTATTAGCAGGAATGCAGAAGATTCCCGGTTTCCAGGATGTAAGCAGCGATGCTCAAAATAGCGGCCTGCAAGAGTTGATTAGCTATGATCGACCTACTGCGGCGCGGCTTGGCCTTACACCGCAATCTCTAGACCAGTCCCTCTACGGCGCCTTTGGACAGTCGCAAGTCTCCATCATCTACACTCAACTGAATCAGTATTACGTGGTATTAGAGGTAGCGCCACAGTACTGGCAGAGCCCAGATAGTTTGAAGAATATCTATCTCCACACCACAAACAGCGGCATCATTCCGCTTTCTTCGGTGAGCTCGGCCCAGGCAAGCACCACGCCACTCGTCATCAATCACACCAGCTCTTTTCCATCCGCCACTGTGTCGTTCAACCTAGCGTCGAATTTGTCGTTGAGTGACGCCACGCGCCTAGTTAGCCAGATGCAGGAGAAGCTGAATATGCCGCAAACCGTTCGCGGCTTCTTTGCCGGAACGGCGGCAGCGTACCAAGCCTCGCTGGCCAACGAGTGGATTCTGGCGATTACGGCCATCCTGGCGGTCTATATTGTGCTGGGCATTTTGTATGAGAGCCTGGTTCATCCATGGACCATCATCTCCACTATACCTTCGGCCAGTGTGGGAGCCATGCTTGCGCTTATGTTGTTCAAGATCGACCTCAACGTAATCTCGATCATCGGCATTATCCTGTTGATCGGTATCGTGAAGAAGAACGCTATCATGATGATCGATTTTGCCCTGGTTGCGGAGCGCGAGCATGGCAAAACCACCACTGAAGCCATCTTTGAAGCCTGCCAGCTTCGCTTCCGTCCCATCCTGATGACAACCATGGCCGCCTTGTTTGGCGCGCTGCCGCTGGCATTCGGCACAGGAACAGGATCCGAACTCAGGCGCCCTCTCGGAATTACCATCGTCGGCGGATTGATTGTGAGCCAGATGCTCACTCTCTACACAACGCCCGTCGTCTATCTGGCTTTTGATCGGTTGCGTCTCCGCGCTAAGGGCGGACAACCAGTTATTCTGCGCCATGGAACCGCGGAGGCATCCTAGCATAGGGAGGTTATGGAATGTACATGATGATGAAGTTGATCGTGCAATCACGGAGGCCGTTCGCGCTGTTCTCACTCCCTGTCGCTGTGTTCTGCGCGATGCTGGCTGGATGCAACGTAGGGCCAAAGTATATTCCACCCGCAATGACAGCGCCTCAAGCCTTCAAGGAATCTCCCGAGCAGTTCAAGGAAACCGGCGGATGGACCGTCGCGCAGCCCCAGGATGCGGCTCTGCGTGGCAAGTGGTGGGAGATCTACAATGAACCGGAGTTGAATGCGCTCGAAGAACAACTCAATGTTGACAACCAGAACATTCGACAAGCCTACGAGAACTTTATGGAAGCGCGCGCCCTTGTGCGTCAGGCGCGGTCTCAGTATTTCCCATCTGTGGCCGTAGGCGCCTCCTACACCCGAACCCAAACATCTTCCAACATCGCGTCCACGACGGGAACTGGCTCAACGAGCGGTCATCAGTCTCAGTTGTTTTCTCTTCCAGCTGATGTTTCATGGGAACCTGATCTCTGGGAAAGAGTCCGCAATACAGTGCGCGCGAGTCAATACACTGCCCAGTTGACAGCGGCCGATCTTGAGAATGAACGGCTGACAGAACAAGCCAGCCTTGCCGAATACTTCTTTGAGATTCGCGGCCAGGATGCTTTGCAACAGATACTCAATGACACAGTGGAAGCCGACAAAAAAGCTCTGAGATCTGAGCAGGCTCGCTATGACACCGGTGTTGATGACCAGATAACTCTTGTTGAATCGCAGACAACTCTGGACAGCGCGCAAGCGTCGGCAATCAATCTCGGCATTGCACGAGCGCAGTATGAGCATGCAATTGCCATGCTCATCGGCAAGCCGGCCTCGGTGTTTTCCATCCCGGTCGAACCCAGAACGAGCGCGCCTCCGCCCATACCAGTCGAGTTACCCTCGCAACTGCTAGAACGGCGTCCCGACATCGCCTCCGCTGAGCGGAACATGGCCGCCGCCAATGCGAAGATTGGGGTTGCTTATGCAGCTTATTATCCTGCTCTGACGCTCTCAGCTACTGGCGGCCTGGAAAGTTCGGCCCTCAAAAACCTCCTCACGTGGCCCAGCCGTTTCTGGTCTGTCGGCCCATCGATCTCTGAAACTGTTTATGATGGAGGCCTGCGCCGCGCGACCGTGAATCAGTACATCGCAACCTACAATGCAGATCTCGCTGCGTATCGCCAATCCGTCTTGATTGCATTCCAGCAGGTGGAAGACTCGCTCGCCGCGGTTCGCATTCTGTCAGAGCAGATCAAGCGCCAACGGGAAGCCGTCAACTCGTCCCAGACATTTCTGCGGCTCGAGTCGGGGCGTTACGATACTGGCATTGATCCATATATCGACGTGGTCATAGCTCAGACCACCCTGCTTAA
>JBAVYF010000501.1:0-3048 GCA_049698655.1 Occallatibacter sp.
GCGGTTTGCGATCCGCGAAGGCGGCCGCACGGTGGGCGCGGGCACCATCTCGGAGATTATCAAGTGATAGGGACTAGGGAATAGGGACTAGGGATCAGAAAGACTGATCTCTGATCCCTGACCCCTGATTTCTGATTGGGGACAGGCATGGTAGGACAGAGGATTCGCATCCGGTTGAAGGCATACGATTATCGCGTGCTGGACACCTCGACCGGCGAGATTGTGGAGACGGCCAAGCGCACCGGAGCAACGGTGGCCGGTCCGATTCCACTGCCGACGATCAAGAACAAGTATTGCGTGCTGCGTTCGCCGCACGTGGACAAGAAGTCGCGCGAGGCCTTCGAGATCCGCACGCACAAGCGGCTGATCGACATTCTCGAACCGACCCAGCAGACGGTGGACGCGCTGATGAAGCTCGATCTACCGGCCGGCGTCGATGTCGAGATCAAGGCTTTCGAGAAGTAGGCACCTGCGGTTCGGCCGATCGCGCCTTGCGGCGCAAGAGGCTGACGGCAGCACAAAACTTAAGAACGTTCGCAGCCCGCGAAGGGCCCGGCAGTGCGATGAGTTCAACATCGCATGATGAGGCGAGGAAGACATGGCAGTTACGGGAATTCTGGGTAAAAAGATCGGCATGACGCAGGTCTTCGACGAAAAGGGCGACGTGCATCCGATTACGGTGCTGCAGGCCGGCCCCTGCGTGATTACGCAGTTGAAGACGCTGGCTAATGACGGCTACGAAGCCGCGCAGATCGGACTGGTCGAGTTCGTCAAGGCCAAGAATGTGACCAGGCCGCAGGCCGGGCACTTCGCCAAGACCGAAGCGCCGCCGGTGAAGGTAATCAGGGAAGTCGCTCTGGAGCTCGACGCCGACGGCGTAGTGGCCACCAAGGCCGGCGACCGGGTGCTGGTGGATATTTTCTCCGAGGCCAGGTTCGTGGACGTGATCGGCACATCCAAGGGCCGTGGCTTTGCCGGCGTGGTGCGCCGTCATGGTTTCGCCGGCGGACCCAAGTCGCACGGACATATGTTTCAGGTGCAGGGTTCGATTGGCGCCTCCAGCTATCCTTCTCGCGTCTTTCCCGGCCAGCGCATGCCCGGCCACATGGGCGCCGAGCAGGTGACAGTGCGCAACCTGCGCATCCGCGGCATCGACCTGGAAGAAAACCTTCTGATGGTCGAGGGCGCGGTGCCCGGAAGCCGCGAAGGCTACGTGCTGATCTCCAAGGCCAAGACTCCGCCGCGCGAGCGCCGTGGCTTTGCCGGCTCGGGTACGGTCGATCCGTTGAAGGCTTCCAAGAAGGCCGGCGGCGGCAAACGCAAGTAGGCGCCTGCGGTGCGGGTGATCGCGCTTTGCGGCGCGCAAGAGATTGAAGCTGGGAAGACTCCGGCGGAAGAAGAAAACGATGGCAAATGTGGATGTATTGAATATGAACGGGGACAAGGTCGGCACGCTGGAGCTCTCTGACGCACTTTTCGGACCAGACCAGGTGAACGAGGCCCTGCTGTGGGAGGCGGTCAAGCACTACCGCGCCTCGCTGCGCCAGGGCACGCACAAGACCAAGAGCCGCACCGAGGTCGCCGGTTCCGGCAAGAAGCTGTGGAAGCAGAAGGGCACGGGACGGGCGCGTATCGGCTCGGTGCGCTCGCCTCTGTGGCGTCATGGCTACACGGTGCATGGGCCCCAGCCGCGCAGCTACGACTACGCCTTTCCGCGCAAGAAGCTGCTGGGCGCGCTGCGCTCGGCGCTGGCCGCGAAGCTGGCCGACGGCAAGCTGACGGTAGTCGACACGCTGGAGCTTAAGGAAGCCAAGACCAGGCAGTATCGCGCGGCGCTCGACAAGCTCAAGGTCACGCGCACGGCCCTGCTGGTGGAAAACAGCAAGACGCTCGCCCCGGCGCTGGTGATGGGCGCGCGCAACCTCAAGGGCGTGGAGCTGGTGCTCAACAACGAGGTGCATCCTTACGATCTGCTGCGCTACGAGCGGGCCATCTTCTCGACGGCCGCCATCGAACAGTTGACGGAGATGCTGGAGAAAAACGCGTCAAAACGCAACGTGGGGCGCAAGATCGCCGCCGAAACGGAGGCCGCGTAATGCCGACACTTTACAACGTGATTCGCCGCCCGCTGATTACCGAAAAAGGGCTGAGCGTGAAGGAGACCGATGGGACGCTGGTCTTTGACGTCGCCCCCGATGCCTCGAAGACCGAAGTCAAGCAGGCCGTCGAGGCTCTCTTCAAAGTGAAGGTCTCCGCGGTCCGCACCGCAAATGTGATTGGCAAGGAACGCCGCCGCGGCAAGTTCGCGGGCTTCCGCCCGGACTGGAAGAAAGCCTATGTTCGGCTGAAGGCCGTCCAGAAGCTGCCCGAGTACGTGAGCAACCTGTAAAAGGCAGCTACTAGCTGCTAGCTCCTAGCTGACCCGGTAGGGGAGCGAATTTTTGGGGTAATACGCAGAAGTTTGATGAGCAAGACGAACTGAAGGCTGGTAGCTGAAAGCTCGTCAAGGACAAACGACTATGGCAATCAAGACATACAGACCGGTAACGCCGACCTTGCGCTTCCAGACCTCGCTGGTCAACGACGACCTGACGACGGCGAAGCCGCACAAGCCGCTCCTGACGGTCCGCAAGCGCACCGGCGGTCGGCGCAACTCGGGCGACCTGACGATCCGCCACCACGGCGGCGGACATAAACAGAAATTGCGCCTGATCGATTTCAAGCGCGAGAAGTACGGTGTGCCGGGCAAAGTGGCAACCATCGAGTACGACCCCAACCGGTCTGCTCGAATTGCTTTGGTGCACTACGCCGATGGCGAGAAGCGCTACATCCTGCAGCCGGTTGGCCTCAAGGTTGGCGCCACGGTTTCCTCGGGGCCCGATGCCGACATTCTGGTTGGCAACGCGCTGCCGCTCAAGAACATTCCCTCCGGCACGACGGTTCATGCCATCGAGCTGAGGCCGGGCAAGGGCGCGCAGATGGCCCGTTCGGCCGGAACGCAGGCCCAGTTGGTGGCCAAGGAGGGCGAGTATGCCCTGCTCAAGCTGC
>JBAVYF010000502.1:0-1679 GCA_049698655.1 Occallatibacter sp.
GCCTATGAGATTGAAGAAACGAAGACGATAGATGCTGTCGAAAAGCGCAACGGCGTGCTGTTCGGAGCCGACCATGTCCGGATAGATCTGCTTGTTGACCCATACCAGGCGGATGACGCCCATCGTCATGTAGTTCACCGCGAGGGTCCAGATGATGGAGTTGGCCTTGAACTTGCCGACCACGAAGCCGTTCAGGACGCCGATGATCAGGCCCACCGCCAGGGAGCCGATGATGGCGACGACGAAGCCGTAGCGGAGGAGCTCGATGCAGATGTAGCCGGTGAATCCCATGGTCGTCGGCGCGGACATGTCGGCGTAATTGCCCGAGTACGTCACGAAGGCCATGCCGACTGCGACGATGCCGACGAGGGCCGCCGCGTCGACGATGTTGAGCATGTTTTTGGCGGAGAGGAAGTTGCCAATAGCGCCGGTGGCCTCCAGGAGCGCGCCCAGCGCGAGAAAAAGGACGGCAATGCCGTACACGCCCGCCGTGTTCATGATGCTCGAGAATGAGCCCGTTCTGACGGCGCGCAGGTCTGCGGTGCTCATTAGACGGCTCCGTGGCCGGTGTCGCCATTGGCGGCAAGGAGAAGGCTCTCTTCGCTGCATTCGCTGTATTGCATCTCGCGGATGAAGCGCCCCTTGCGCATGATCATCACCCGGTCGGAAAGGCCGACGAGCTCCGGAAGATCCGAGGAGATGAGGAGGACCGTGCAGCCCTCCCGCGCGAGCTTCTCGATGGAGGCGTGGATGGTCATCTTGGCGCCGATGTCCACGCCCCGCGTCGGCTCATCGAGGATGAGCACCTTTGGCTCACGCGCGAGCCACTTCGCGAGGAGGACCTTCTGCTGGTTGCCGCCCGAGAGGTTGCCGACAGGGCGGGAAGGATCAGGCGGGTAGATCGAGAGCTCGTGAATCAGGCGGTCCACCGCGGGCTTGCCCCGCGCCTTTTAGTAGACCGCGATCCGGGAAAGCCTGTCGACGATGGCCGAGAGGATGTTGTCATCCACGGGGAGCCTGATTGCGAGGCCCTCGGTCTTGCGGTCCTCGGTAAGGTAGGAGATGCCCTGCTCGAGGACGTCCGCCATGGATGATCCGCGCACGGGCTTGCCGTCGAGCTCGATCGAGCCCTCGTCCGCGCGGTCGAGGCCGGCGAGGACCTTGGCGAGCTCGGTGCGCCCCGCCCCGGACAGGCCGCAGATGCCGAGGATCTCGCCCCGCCGGGCCTCGAGGTCCACTCCGTGGAAGAAACCGAACCGGGACAGGCCCTTGACGCGCAGCCGCACGTCGCCGATGGAGCGCTCGTCACGGCGGTAGAACTCCTTGACTGATCTACCCACCATCATCTGGACGATCTCCTCCCGTGTGACCTCGCCGATGGGCCTCGTTTCGATCTTCTTTCCGTCCCGCATGACCGTGACGCGGTCAGCAATCCGGAAGATCTCCGGCAGGTGGTGGGAGATGTAGACGATGGCGATGCCGCGGCGCTTCAGGTCTCCGATGATGGCGAACAGGCGCTCGACTTCTTCCCGCGAGAGGGCGCTGGTGGGTTCATCCATCACGAGGATGGAGGGCTTGTTGCCAAGGACCTTCGCGATCTCCACGAGCTGGGCCTCGTGCTGGCTGATGTCCTCGATGGGGATATTCGGGTCGAGGGCGAGGCCCACGGAGGCCAGGAG
>JBAVYF010000503.1:0-16896 GCA_049698655.1 Occallatibacter sp.
CTCTGAGGGTGGGCAGTGCTTCAATTTATCGAGGCTGCAATCTGCGTTGCCAGACACTAAACGCATGTGAACCAGCGGCGCACTTGGCCTGCAAATCTTCTTCACCTCCTGTTTTTGCGCAATTTTCCTCGCCCGGATGGGAGATGATGGAAGACAGAGGAGCTTATCCACTGGCAGTGGGATGGATAAGCTGGTCAAATCGGCTCTGCTGAACCCACTACGCTGAACCAGAATCTCAATGCTCTCAACGATACCGATGACTTCAGTTTTTTCATCCCCGCCGGCGGAGTTTGTGACGAACGTCAAAGCTACTCCGGCGTCAGCCAGGCAGTGAGGAACCATGTGCGGTATTGTCGGCGTCTTCGGGCATCGTGCAGCTAGTTCGATTATCTATGAAAGCCTTTCCATGCTTCAGCATCGCGGCCAGGATGCCGCGGGCATCGCGACCTGCTTTGAGGACCGGTTTTACCTCGAGAAGGGCAATGGCCTGCTCACGGATGTCTTCGTGGCGGGGAATATGGCGCGACTGCTGGGCGATATGGGCGTTGGGCATGTGCGGTACCCGACTGCGGGGTGCTCGTCAGTGGCTGAGGCGCAGCCGTTCTACGTCAACTCGCCCTATGGGATCATCTTCGCGCACAATGGCAACCTGACGAACGTCTCGGAGATCGTGGAGAGCCTGTTCCAGAGGGACTTGCGGCACTTGAACACCAGCTCCGATTCCGAGGTGATGTTGAACGTCTTTGCGCACGCAATGGCGCGGCTTGGCGCGGTCAAGCCTAATGAATTCGACGTCTTCGCGGCAGTGGAAGAGGTCCACCGGCGATGCAAGGGCGGGTACGCGGTCATTGCGATGGTCGCCGGTGTGGGCTTGATTGCGTTCCGCGATCTGCATGGTATTCGGCCATTGGTCTTCGGTACTCGTGGCCAGGGCAAAGAGACTGAGTACATGATCGCTTCGGAGAGCGTGGCGCTGCAGGCGAGCGGGTTCGATCTGGATCACGACCTTGCGCCCGGCGAGGTGATCTTCATCGACATGGGGGGCGCGGCCCACCGGCATGTGAGCCTGCAAGCGCATGAAAAGTCTCCTTGCCTGTTCGAGTTTGTCTATCTGTCGCGTCCGGACTCGGTGGTTGATGGCGCGTCGGTCTATCAGTGCCGCATCAACATGGGAACGAAGCTCGCGGAGAAGATCAAGCGGGAGTGGCCGCATCTGCCGATTGATGTAGTGATTCCGATTCCTTCGACGAGCCGGGTAGCGGCGCAGGAGATCGCGACGCAGTTGAACCTTCCCTATCGCGATGCGCTGGTGAGGAACCGCTACGTGGGCAGGACGTTCATCATGCCGGGGCAGGCGCAGCGCAGGCAGTCAATTCGCCGCAAGCTGAACCCGATACCCAAGTTCTTTCAGGGAAAGAATGTGCTGCTGGTCGATGATTCAATCGTGCGCGGCACGACGATTCGAGAGATCATCGCGATGGTGCGTGAGCAGGGCGCGAAGAAGGTCTATGTCTGCTCTGCCGCGCCGCCGGTGCGCTTCCCGAATGTGTATGGAATCGATATGCCGGCGCGATCGGAGTTGATTGCCAGCGGACGGAGTGTTCCGGAACTGACGAAGGATATAGGAGCCGATGAGCTGATCTTCCAGGATCTGGAAGATTTGAAACAGGCAATTACCGAGGCTGCACCCGGGCTCACGCACTTTGACACGTCCATCTTCGATGGGGTTTATGTCACCGGAGACATCACGGAAGAGTATCTCAACACGCTGGAACAAAAGCGGAACGATGCTGCCAAACACACTGAAGATGTCGCGAGCTACATCACAAGAAATCTCTCCGCGCACCTCTAGCGGCGCGACGGTGCGGATGCTGCCCGGGCCGCTGGCTCTGACGGCCTTCGAGGCCGCACGGTTGGCCGTCCGGTTGCGCGCGCTCGATTCTGGCGTGACGGCTGTTGAGGCGTCGTATCTGTACTTGCTGCTGCTCCGCAAAGAGTCTGAGAGCGGAATCGATAACCAGCGGCTGGCTGAGTTGCTGGGCGCCGGCGTGGAGAGCGCGGCGGGTCAGCGCGTGTGGATCGCGCCGCGCCTGGGTACGCAGTCGCCGTGGTCGAGCAAGGCGACCAACATTCTGCACAATACGGGCTTTGGGGCAATCGAGCGGATTGAGCGCGCGCGCGTGGTGCGCATCATTTCTTCCCGCGAGGGCGGCGTAACAGATCTCAAGACATTGTCCGGCGCATTGCACGACCGAATGACCGAGAGCGTGTTTTTCGAGAGCTCCGATGAGTTGCAAGCGCTGTTTGCGCCGCGGGAACAGAAAGAACTTGGGCATATAGACGTGCTGGGCCTGGGAGCGGCGGCGATTGCCGCGGCAGATCGTGAACTGGGACTGTCGCTTGCGTCCGATGAGATCGAGTATCTTGTCGCGGAGTTTACGCGGCTGGGGCGCAATCCGACCGACGTCGAGCTATACATGTTCGCGCAGGCCAACAGCGAACACTGCCGCCACAAGATCTTCAATGCCAGCTGGACTATCGACAAGGTGAAGCAGCCGCGCTCGCTCTTTCAGATGATTCGCAATACGAACGAAGTGTCGGGCGAGAATGTGCTCTCGGCTTATCGCGACAATGCGGCGGTGATTCGCGGCGGGCGCGGCGGGAGGTTCTTTCCTGAGCCGGCTGACGCGACCTACGCATACTACGAAGAAGATATCCATATTGTGTTGAAGGTCGAGACGCACAATCATCCGACGGCGATTTCGCCATGGCCGGGCGCGGCAACGGGATCAGGCGGTGAGATTCGCGATGAGGGGGCAACCGGCCGAGGAGCGAAGCCGAAGGCCGGGTTGTGCGGCTTTACGGTGTCTAATCTGAATCTGCCGCAAGCGCCGCAACCGTGGGAGCGCGCGTATGGACGGCCCGCGCACATCGCTTCGCCGTTGGACATCATGATCGAAGGACCGCTGGGCGCGGCTGCGTACAACAATGAGTTCGGGCGGCCTGCTCTTTGCGGATACTTCCGCACCTATGAACAAACAAGCGTGAACTCTGAAGGGCAATGCACGGTCTTCGGGTATCACAAGCCGATCATGCTCGCAGGCGGATTGGGGAATATTCGCGCGGAACATGTCGAGAAGGGCGCAATGAAGGCCGGCTATGCACTGGTCGCGCTGGGCGGTCCGGCCATGCTGATTGGACTTGGCGGAGGCGCAGCCTCCAGCAGCGCGGGCAGCGGAAACACAGATCTGGACTTTGCTTCGGTGCAGCGTGATAACGCGGAGATGGAGCGTCGCGCGCAGGAGGTTATCGACCGTTGCTGGCAACGCGGCGAAGCAAATCCTATAGCGTTTATTCACGATGTGGGCGCGGGCGGGTTGTCGAATGCATTCCCGGAGCTGATCAAAGACGGCGGTTGCGGCGGGCACTTTGACCTGAATGCGATTCCGCGCGGCGAGGCTGGGTTGAGTCCGCTGGAGGCGTGGTGCAATGAGGCACAGGAGCGCTACGTGTTGGCGATTGCGCCGGAGAATCTGCATCTCTTTGAGTCCATCTGCGAGCGTGAGCGGTGTCCGTTTGCCGTGATTGGGACGGCGCGGCAAGAGCCCCATCTCACACTCAGCGATAGCACGGCAAACGGCGAGGCGGGCAAGGCAATCGATCTTCCGCTGCATGTGCTCTTTGGAAAACCGCCCAAGATGGAGCGCGAATTTACGCGGTCGAAGCTTTCCGCCGCGCCGCTCGATCTTGCGGGCGTAACCATTGCGGATGCGGTGGAGCGGCTGCTGCGGCTGCCGGCGATTGCGTCGAAGTCGTTTCTGATTACGATTGGAGATCGCAGCATTACGGGGATGGTGGTGCAGGACCAGATGGTCGGGCCTTGGCAGGTTCCGGTGGCCGACTGCGCGGTGACGCTGGGCTCGTATGAGTCTATGTGGGGCGAGGCGATGGCCATCGGCGAGCGCACGCCGCTGGCGATCATCGATGCGGCCACCTCGGCGCGCATGGCCGTCGGTGAGGTCATCACCAACATGGCGGGCGCGGCGATCGGGTTGCAGCCAGTTGGCAGGCTCGGCGACATCAAGCTCTCGGCAAACTGGATGGCCGCGGCGGGCGAGGGGCAGGAGGATCAGAAGCTCTTCGACGCCGTTCATGCCGTGGGGATGGAGTTTTGTCCAGCGCTCGGAATGTCGATTCCGGTCGGCAAAGACTCAATGTCGATGAAAACGAAGTGGGACAGTGAAGGCGACGGCGCGAAGTCTGTGGTGTCGCCATTGTCGCTCATCGTCTCGGGGTTTGCGCCGGTGAGTGATGTGCACAAAACGCTGACGTCGCAGTTGAGCGAAGGCGATGCCTCTCTTATCCTGATCGATCTTGGCCAGGGGAAAAATCGTCTGGGCGGCTCGTGTTTGGCGCAGGTCTACGGACAGGTTGGAGACGAAGCTCCTGACGCGCCCGCCGCCGAGGTGATGAAGGCGTTCTTCGCTGTGATGCAACAGCTCAACCGCGAAGGGAAGCTGCTGGCCTATCACGACCGCAGCGATGGCGGATTGTTTGTGACGCTGACTGAGATGGCCTTTGCCGGACGAATGGGGCTGGAGATTGATTTGCCGGTTGCAGGCCTGGCAGAGCTGTTCAGCGAAGAGCTGGGCGCAGTAGTGCAGGTTGCGGCGAAGAATGTCGCCGAGGTGCTTGCACGGTTCGATGCTACCGGCATTGCGGCACAAGTGATTGGGCGCGGCGCGCCGGACAATGAGATTGTGATTCGCGGCAGCGGCAAGATCGCGTATCGCAACACGCGCACGGCGCTGCACGCGATGTGGGCTGAGACCAGCTTTCATATCCAGTCGCTGCGCGATAATCCGGAGAGTGCACAGCAGGAGTTCTCGTTACTGGCAGATGCCCAGCGGCCCGGACTTTCAGTGAGCGTACCGTTCGATCTGGCGGAGCGGGTGAGTGCGCCGTTTGTGCACACTGCGCGGCCGCGGGTTGCCGTTCTGCGCGAGCAGGGTGTAAACGGTCACGTGGAGATGGCCGCGGCCTTTGATCGCGCAGGTTTCGCCGCCATAGATGTACATATGAGCGATCTGCTCGCCGGGCGCGTTAGCCTTTCGCAGTTCAAAGGGCTGGCCGCGTGTGGCGGATTTTCCTATGGCGACGTGCTGGGCGCGGGCAGCGGATGGGCCAAGACGATTCTCTTCAATGACCGGCTGAAAGAGATCTTCGCGCAGTTCTTTGAGCGCACGGACAGCTTTGCGCTGGGCGTCTGCAATGGCTGCCAGATGATGGCGCAACTGCGCGAGATCATTCCAGGAGCGGCGAATTGGCCGCACTTTGGGCGCAATGTGTCGGCGCGGTTTGAAGCGCGGCTGTGCATGGTGGAGATTCAGGTGTCACCGTCGCTGTTCTTCGAGGGCATGGCCGGCGCGCGCGTTCCGATAGTGACTGCGCATGGCGAGGGCCATGTGAGCGCCGTCGCGGCAGACTCATCGGTTGCGCTGCGCTACATTGATACGTATGGCAAAGTCACCGAGCAGTACCCGCTGAACCCTAGCGGCTCCGTGCAGGGTGTTGCGGGATTGAGCAGCACGGATGGACGCGCGCTGATTGTGATGCCACATCCGGAGCGCGTCTTTCTGGGCGTGCAACACACCTGGGTGCGCGACAAGATGAGCGATCTGAAGGATAGCCCGTGGCAACGCATGTTTGACAACGCACGCAAGTGGGTTGGGTAGGAGAGAGCGTGAGTTCAAAGGTGGATTACAAATCCGCGGGAGTGGACATCGAGGCCGGCAACGAGGCAGTCCGACGCATCAAGTCGCATGTGGCCGAAACCCACAAGCAGCACGGATCGGCGGTGCTCACCGGGCTGGGCTCCTTTGGAGCGCTCTTCGCTTTGGGCGATGCGTTGAAAGGGTTGAAGGATCCTGTGATGGTGCAGAGTACGGACGGCGTTGGCACCAAGAGCAAGGTGACGGTAATGGCCGGGCGTTATGAAGCGCTGGGCCACGACCTGGTCTCTGCCGTCGCGGGCGACATCGTGGTGATGGGCGCGAGGCCACTGACGTTTCTTGACTACCTCGGCTTTCACAAGACGGAGCCGGATATTGTCGAGGCGCTGGTGCGCGGCATGAGCGCCGCGTGCATTGAGGCCGGCATTGCGCTGGTGGGCGGCGAGACTGCGGAGATGCCCGCGGTGTATGCGGAAGGCGACCTGGATGTGGTGGGCTTTGTGACCGGTGTGGTGGATCGCAAGCGCCTGCTGACCGGCGCGAACATTGTTGCGGGCGATGTGCTGTATGCGATCAACTCAAGCGGCCTGCATACCAATGGATTCTCGCTGGCTCGCAAGCTGATCTTTGAAATCGGCGGCTTTACAATTGATGCGCTGCCTGAGGAGCTTGCAGGCAAATCGATGGCCGATGTGCTGCTTGCGCCCCATGCAAATTATGTTGCGCCGGTAAGAAGCATCCTCGGCGCTGGAATTCCCGTCAAAGGCATGGCGCATATCACGGGTGGCGGGCTGGTAGAAAACGTGCCGCGCATTTTGCCGGACGGATTGGGTGCCGTGATCGATCGCGCGACGTGGAAGCCGCAGCCGATCTTTGCGTTGATGCAGCGCCTGGGAAACATCGATGATCTGGAGATGCATCGCACCTTCAACATGGGCGTGGGATTGGTGTTAATTGGGCCGCCGGGGTTGCAGGGTGAGTTGGCGGCTGCAATCGCGAACTATCCAGCGCTGCGCGTCTGGGAGCTGGGGCGCATAGAGGCGGATGCTTCAGGTGTGCGTTTTGGTGGGGTGAATTGAGATGGAACGGCAAATGCTACTGGATGCGATTCCGAACTGCCTGACGGCGACCGATCTGCCGATGGCGGCGAAGTCTCTGACTGCGAAGTACGTGGGCAAGGTACGCGACACGTATGAGATGAGCAATGGGCGTTTGCTGCTGATAACGACCGACCGGCAGAGCGGCTTCGATCGCATCCTCGGCGCGATTCCATTCAAGGGCCAGGTGCTGAATCGCACCTCGTTGTACTGGTTTGAGCAGACGCGCGGCATCGTCGGCAACCATGCGATTGCGAGTCCACATGCGAATGTGCTGATCGCGCGCAAGTGTACGGTGCTGCCGATCGAGTTTGTCGTGCGTGGGTATATGACGGGCTCGACCGATACGTCGATCTGGACACAGTACAAAAACGGCGTGAGGAATTATTGCGGACATGCTCTGCCCGAGGGCATGAAGAAAAACGAGCGCCTCGCGAAGAACATCGTCACTCCAACGACGAAAGAAAAGGCCCACGACCGGCCGGTCACGGCGGATGAGATCGTCGCTGAGGGCTGGCTGACCGCCGAGCAGTGGGAGTTCACTTCGGCAAAGACGCTTGAGTTATTCGCCTTCGGGCAGAAGATCGCTGCCGAGCGCGGACTGATTCTGGCGGATACCAAGTATGAATTTGGCGTGGCAAGTGATGGCGAGATTCTATTGATCGATGAGATCCATACGCCGGATTCGAGCCGTTACTGGCTGGCCGACAGCTATGCGGAACGGCTGGCGGCGGGTCAGGAGCCCAACATGATCGACAAGGAGTTCTTCCGCTTGTGGTTTCGCGAGCGCTGTGATCCATACAAAGACGCCGTGTTGCCGGTCCCGCCGGACGATCTGATCGCAGAGCTTGCGGCAAGATACATTCAGTTGTTCGAAAAGATTACAGGAACGGTATTTGCGCCGGACTTGCGGCCGCTGGAAGCTGCCGTGTTGGCGAGTCTGACGGGATGAGCGAGACGATTCTCATCGTCGGTTCGGGAGCGCGCGAGCACGCGATTGCGGCTGCGCTGGCGCGCTCACAGCAGCATCCAAAGCTGGTGTGCTTCAGCGGCGCACGCAATCCTGGCATTGCCAGTCTATGCTCCGCCTATGGCATCGGGAGCATAACAAACCCGGCAGAGGTAGTCGAATTCGCTCGCGAGCAGTGCGCGACTATGGCCGTGATTGGCCCTGAGGCGCCGTTGGCAGCTGGTGTTGCCGACGCACTGTGGGCGGCTCAGGTTCCTGTAATTGGCCCCGCGCAAAGCCTGGCTCGAATCGAATCGAGCAAGGGATTTGCGCGGGAGTTGCTGGCGAAGTACAGGATTCCAGGCAATCCATTTTTCCAGCGATTCGCCTCTCTTGACGGCGTCGAGGAGTTGCTTGCGCGTTATGCGAATCGGCATGTCATCAAGGATGATGGTCTGGCTGGCGGAAAAGGCGTAAAGGTTTGCGGCGATCATCTGCTCTCGCTCGAGGACAGCCGCACTTTTTGCCGGAATCTTGTTGCTCACGGGCATCCGTTTGTCGTCGAAGAGAAGGTCGAGGGCGAAGAATTTTCGCTGATGAGTTTCTGCGATGGCAAGACTTTGCGACACATGCCCGCCGTGCAGGACCACAAGCGCGCGTATGAGGGCGACAGAGGGCCGAATACAGGGGGGATGGGATCGTATACGAATGCGGACCACAAGCTGCCATTTCTGAAGGATGCTGACATTGCGGCGGCGCAGGAGATCAACCAACGGGTCGCCGCGGCGCTGGCCGAGGAGTGTGGCGCGCCGTACCGTGGAATTCTTTACGGCGGATTCATGGCCGCAAAGGATGGCGTGAAGCTGATCGAATACAACGCCCGCTTTGGAGATCCTGAATCGCTCAATCTATTGACGCTGCTTGAAACGGATTTTGTCGAAATCTGTCGCGCGATTGTGGACACGACGCTGGCTGACTGTAATGTGCGTTTCTCGCCGGAAGCCAGCGTCTGCAAGTATGTTGTGCCGGAGGGCTATCCGGACAATCCGCGCAAAGGCGATGTGGTGCGGCTACCGGCGGAGTTGCCGGAGAGTGCCACAATCTATCTGAGCGCGGTTGATGTAAAGGATGGGGAGTTGATTGCGACGGGCTCGCGCACAGTTGCGGTTGTCGGAACAGCTGCGACGATTGCTGAATCGGAAGCCGTATGCGAGCGAGTTGTCCGGCAGATTCCCGGTCCGTTCTTTCATCGCGCGGATATTGGGACAGGGCCGTCAATTGCTCTGCGCGTGGAACATATGAAGGCGGTGCGATTGGCATGAGCTTGAAGGTCGGCGTTCTTGGCTCAACTCGCGGTACGGCGCTGCAAGGAATTCTCGATGCGGTCGCCGCGGGCACACTCGATGTCGAAATCGTGCTGGTGGTGTCAGACAAACAGAGCGCACCGATCCTGGAGCGTGCAGCGAACCATGGAGTTCGAGTTCTCTTTCTCGATCCGGCAGGATTGAAGCGCGATATCTACGACCAGCAAGTGAGCAACGCTTTGCGCGAGGCAGGGGCGGAGTTGGTGCTGATGGTTGGCTACATGCGCATCGTCTCCGCAGAGTTTGTTGAAGCGTGGCGAGGAAGGCTGTTGAATGTTCATCCGTCGCTGCTGCCTGCCTTTGGCGGACTGATGAATATGCAGGTGCACGAAGCGGTGCTGGCCGCGGGCGTCAGCGAGACCGGGTGTACGATTCATCAGGTGACCGAAGAAGTCGATGGCGGTCCGATTGTTTTGCAGAAGCATTGTCCGGTGCTGCCGGGTGATACCGCGGAGATATTGAAGAATCGCGTGCAGGCGTTGGAGCAGGCCGCATTCATAGAGGTGTTGCACGGCTGGAGGGCGTTATGGTGAAGGCGAAGAAAAGAGTTGACGTTGGCATCATTATGGGGTCGAAGTCCGATTGGCCGACGATGGAAGCGGCGGCCAAGGTGCTCGACGAGTTAGGAATCGCGTATGAAGTGGAGGTTATCTCCGCGCACCGCACTCCAGATCGGACGCTGCAATACGCCGAGGGCGCAAAGGCACGCGGTCTGCGCGTGATTATTGCGGGAGCGGGCGGAGCGGCGCACCTGGCGGGCTTTGTTGCGGCCAAGACAACTCTGCCGGTGCTTGGCGTGCCAATGAAGAGCAGCGCGCTGAATGGCCTCGACTCGCTGCTGTCGATTGTGCAGATGCCCGCGGGAATTCCGGTGGCTACGTTTGCCATTGGGGAGGCAGGTGCGAAGAATGCGGGACTTTTTGCGGCGGCCATTCTGGCGCTGGCGGACAAGGCGTTCGCGCAACAGTTGGAAAAGTTTCGCAGCAGGCAGACAGAGATGGTCTTGAAGGGATCCGACCCGCGCAAATGACGACAGCATCGAGGCCGCACATTTGGACTCTGGGCGCTGGGCAACTGGCGATACTGTTTTGGGAGCCGCTACGATGCAGGCCCGCTCAGCATTGCCCTGGAATCTCACTATGACCGATACCTCTTGGACGATACGCGGGTTGCGAGAAGCTCTTTCCGCTGAAACTGTACGGCCCGTCGATCTGTCTGAAATGGCACTCGCACGCGCCAACGGGAATCGAGGCCATAATACCTACCTGTGGCAGAACCCTGCGTGGACGCTCTCCGAAGCGGCGCGCGCTGAAGCGATGCCGCGCGGCAAGGGAGGCCCCTTCGGTGATGGGCGCGATGCGCTGTGGGGCTTGCCCATCTCGGTGAAGGATTGCTTCGACCTGGCCGGCGCGCCCACCAGTTGCGGCGTGCGATATTATCGCGACCTCAACGGCCTCGCCGCGCGCGATTCCTGGCTGGTGGAAAAGCTGCGCGCAGCCGGCGCGGTCATCATCGGCAAAACCCACATGCACCCGCTGGCCTACGGAATCACAGGCGAAAATCCCGACTTTGGCGATTGCCTCCAGCCGGGCGACGAGGGCGCGTTGACCGGCGGTTCGTCCTCGGGTGCGGCGGCCAGCGTGCTGGAGGGTTCGGCCGTGGCCGCGCTCGGCACAGATACGGGCGGGTCCATCCGCGCGCCCGCTGCGCTGTGTGGACTGGCTGGGTATCGCGCCTCGCTGGGCCGCGGCAACTGGCAAGGCGGCGCGCACCTGGCGCAATCCTTCGACACCATGGGATGGCTGTTTCGCGATCTGCAAGATGCGCCGCTGTTGGCCGGCCTCTTTGCGCCCGCGGATACGGCTCCAACCCAGGCCTTCACGCGGTTTGCCGTTCCAGATGAAAGCTTCTTCTGCGACTGCGAACCGGAGATTATAGCCAGCCTTCACGCCACAATCTCCGAATTGGAGGCCCTCGGCCTGCGCGCGACCAGGATCGATGCAAAGTGGTGGGACGAGTCCTTCGAGATCTATGCGCCCATTCAGGCATGGGATGCGGCGCGCGTCCATGCGGGCCACTTTGACCACATCGAGCCCGCCCTCCGCGAGCGGCTTGTGTGGGGCGCGCGCATCACGCCTACGGAAATCACCAAGTTGCGCCAACACCACGTAGAGTTCACGGCTCGCATGGACGAACTTTTCGCGACGTGCGGTTTAGTGCTGTTGCCTGCTACACCAGTCGCGCGACTCGCCGCCGACGCGGATCACAGCAAGACCCGCGGAGAGATCCTGCGTTACACCACTCCATTCAGCATGGCGGGAGTGCCGGTGGTCACACTTCCCTGCACTGCCGGCGGCATGCAACTGGCAGCCGCTCGCGGATGCGATGAATCCCTGGTTGAGTTCGCAGCCCAGCTCGGCGCGCACAGAAATTCGGCGGCGTCTGCGGCCCGCTTGGCGTAAGTTTCATTTAAAGGCCAACTGAGCATTCCGAGCACAATGCTGCGGACAAGGGCCTAGGTAGGCTGGCATGGGCGATTTACCGTTGCTCTGCGGCTTCACGTTCCGGCCGGCGCGCACCGCCCCGTGACAGGGCAGCCTCTGGCGCGTTACCCTCTAAACAGTACGCGCACGCGCGGCGAAGGAGCATTCCAACACATGCCTATCCAAGCCACCTCCAAAATATGGCACAACGGCAAACTCATTCCCTGGGAGCAGGCCAACATCCATGTGATGAGCCATGTGATCCACTACGGCTCCAGCGTCTTCGAAGGGATTCGCTGCTACGGGCAACCGCAGGGCTCGGCCATCTTCCGTTTGCCGGAGCATATGCAACGGCTGCTGGACTCGGCCAAGATCTACCGCATGGCTGTCTCCTTCACGCTTGACGAACTTTGCGCAGCCGTAATCGATGTGATTGAGGCCAATGGCGTTGCGCCTTGCTACATCCGCCCCATCGTGCTGCTCGGCTACGGCGAAATCGGCGTCAACCCCAAGGGCTCGCCCATCGAGATCTACATTGTCAACTATCCCTGGGGTAAGTACGTGGCCGGTGACGGTGGCGCTGACGTGTGCATCTCCAGTTGGAATCGCCTGGCTCCCAACACTCTGCCCGCCATGGCCAAGGCTGGCGCTAACTATATGAATTCCCAACTGATCCGCATGGAGGCCGAGACCAACGGATACTCGGAGGGAATCGCCCTGGATGTGAACGGACAGGTCAGCGAGGGCTCCGGTGAGAACGTCTTCGTGGTCCGCAATGGCGTGATCTACACCCCGACGCTGGGCAACTCGGCTTTATCCGGCATCACCCGCGACAGCGTGCTGACCATCGCCCGCCACCTGGGCTTCACGGTCAGCGAGCAAGCCATTCCGCGCGAGATGCTCTACATTGCCGACGAGGTCTTCTTCACCGGCACGGCCGCCGAAGTAACGCCCATCCGCTCCATCGACCGCATCGTTATCGGCGACGGCAAACCAGGCGAGATCACCCGGAAGATTGCCGACGAATATTTCGGCATCGCCAACGGCCTCAAGCCCGATCGCTTCGGATGGCTTACCCCGGTCAAAGTGAACGCCGGCGAGCCGGTCAGCGCATAAGCGCTTCATTATTGAGAGACCCGAGGGCGGCTTCCACGAGGCCGCCCTTATTTTCTGCTCTCAGCGGGCAATCCACGATGCGACGTTCGTCCCGGGCAGGTATCATAACGGACAGTAGAGACTCCCACGTTCAAGGAAGCGTGCCGCGCGTGAAACCTGAGATGAAAGTGTCGCTGGTAGGCCTGGAATTGGCCAGCCCAATCATCGCCGCCAGCGGCACATTTGGCTACGGCATCGAGTTCGAAGAGATCGTCTCGCTGGAGCGGATTGGCGGATTCGTCACCAAGGGCATCTCGCTGGAGCCGATCGCCGGCCATGCCGCGCCGCGCATTGTGCAGACCGCGGCCGGAATGTTGAACGCCATCGGATTGCAGAACGTGGGCGTCGAGGAATTCATCGCCCGCAAGCTGCCGCCGATGCGCCGCTACCCCCTCTGCAACGTCATCGTCAACATCTTCGGCACTAAGGTGGGCGAGTACATCGCGGTCATTGAGCGGCTCAACCAGGCCGAAGGCATCGCGGCCTACGAGCTGAACGTCTCCTGCCCCAATGTCTACGCCGGGGGCATGGCATTCGGCACCGACGAAGGTGAGCTTGCGTACCTGGTCCATCGCGCCAAGTCCGCCTCCGCACGGCCTCTGATCGTCAAGCTCTCACCCAACGTGACCTCGGTTTCCAAGATGGCTAAAATCGCCGCCAGCGAAGGAGCGGATGCGGTCAGCCTCACCAACACGTTTCTCGCTATGTCCATCGACCCCGAAACCCGTCGTCCGCGCCTGGCCAATGTCACCGGCGGCCTCTCCGGACCGGCCATCAAACCCATCGCCCTGCGCATGGTCTACGAGACCGCCCGTGCCGTCAGTATCCCCATCCTCGGCATGGGCGGCATCACGACTCCAGAAGATGTCGTCGAATTCCTTCTGGCCGGTGCCACTGCCGTTCAGGTGGGTACGGCCAGCTACGCCGACCCGTGCGCCGTCGAGCGGCTGTCCCTGGGCCTGGAAGCCTGGTGCCGCAGCCACGGGGTTGAGCGGGTAGCAGACCTGACCAAGGCGCTGGAGATTCCGCACGTTTGAACTCTCCTCGTGCCAGGCAATCGTTTTGCACTGAATTCCTCCTCATATCAGGAACTTTCGCTAAATATTCACCCATATCAATACCCATTCGAATTCTCGGACTTTCTTGCCGATTTTCAACGGTGTCTTAACTCTGGCTGCATTTGTTAACCATTGATGCGTGACGCTCGTCACATCCTGCTGTGATTTCCGTGCGTACTCTCCGTTTCATCCGGCGTGAAATCGCAGTGAACCGAGGCCCTCTGTTCCCTGCCTTCGGAACTCTCCGAGGGATGCAGAGCGAGCGATGAGCGTCAAGTAAGTTCAACAAAATGAAGGAGATGTCAGGCCATGGAAATGCTCTTGATGGGCTTGTGTGTAGGCATATTCGGACTGGCTGTCGTGGCGGCCGCGTTTGGGGCTGCAACGCGGTCAGCGTCATCGGACTCCGCGGCGAAATCCGATCTTCCGCTGGACAAGCCAATGGCCTCGGCGCAACTTGCTTCCAGCCAGGCGCCTGTGCCGCCTCAGCGGATACCGATTGAGGCTTTGCTGCTTCAAATTGAAAACCATATCCGCTCGGAACAGGCTGCCGCGGAATCATTCATTGAGTTTCCCACTCACGCGCTGTTGCACAGCAAGACAACTTCGACATTTATAAACTGAGAGATGGCTTATGGCGTTTGAACTGCTGAACGGGCTGACTCCATCCGAGGTCGATCAGACCCTGGGACTCGGCGCCAAACTGGTGATTCCCAGCGGTGACTCCCTCTTCCGGTTGGGTGAGCCTGCGGACCGTCTTTTCCTGACCGTAAGCGGACGCATCAAGCTGACTCTGCCTATGCAGCTTCGCGGACAGAACGAAAATGTTTTTGTAGAAGAAATATCTGCCGGTCAGGCTGTGGGATGGTCGGCTTTGATACCGCCCTATCTGTTCACCCTCACGGCCACAGCGATAGTTGAAACCGAAGTGATTGCATTGCCGCGAGAGGCCTTGCTTGAGTATTTTGCCGCATCTCCGGCGGCGGGATGCAAGATCGCCTTTAACCTGGCGGTCGTCATCGGGCATCGTCTGCATCTCTCTCAAACGATGTGGCTGCGCGAAATGCAGCGCAACGTGGAAGCCCTTTCTGCTTAACCTATGGGATTCTATAGGTCGAGATTGCGGGCTTTCATTCTGCGGCCGGGTCAAAAGCCAGACTACCTGGTATGCGCGTTGAGCTTATCGATCACCTGCTTCAAATCTCCGAGTTTCTGGCCGGCTTCGGCCAGTTTTCCCGCCGCGGTCAGCCGCTGGTAATCATCAAAATCCCTGCTGGCTTGCGAAATCAGCGCCTTCAAGTCTTGTCCTGGCTGCGGCGCGCCCGCAGGCGCCGTGGCCGCAGACGGCGCGGTTGTAGACTCGGCAGCACTCAGCGACGAAACTCCCCCGCCAAACAACGACGACAGCGCCGCCTCGAAAGTTGGCCCATAGGCGAGCTTGTCCTGCAATGCCAGCACCACCAGTCGCAACTCGGGCATGGGGCTGCGGTCGGCTTGCAGATAAATCGGCTCCGCATAGAGCAGCGCCTTGCCGGATGGGATCACCAGCAGTGTTCCGCGCCGAACATGCGAGCCTTGCTGATTCCACAGCGACAATTGCCCGGATAGCTGCGCGTTCTGATCGATGCGCGCCTCGATCTGCAACGGCCCATCGACGAGCTTCGTCTTGGGAAAGTCGTAGACCACCGACGTGCCATAGTGCTCGCCGTCGCTCCGCCCCGCAATCCAGCCAATCAGGTTGTTGCGATTAGCCGGGGTAAAAGGCAGAATTTCCACAAACTCAGCGCCGGTTTCGCCTGGCAGCTTCATCAACACGAAGTTCGGCTCCATCGATTGGGTAGTTTGTGCGCCGCCTTCTCCCATGCCGACTTCCGTGGCAACCGTCCACAAGTCTTCACGGTTATAGAAAACTTCAGGATTGGTCATGTGATACAAACCGTATACTTCGGCCTGTAACTTGAGCAATAACTCGGGGTAGCGAATGTGTTTCCGCAGCCCGGCCGGCATAGATGCCGCTTCCTTGAACAAGCTGGGGAAGATGGCGCGATAGGCCGCCAGGATCGGATCCTGAGAGTCGAAGACGTAAAACGTAGTCGTCCCGTTGTAGGCGTCGATGACTACCTTGACGCTGTTGCGCATGTAATTGATGGGCTGACCATCGACAATGTAATGCGTCGAGTAAGGATAACTGTCCGACTGTGTAAATGCATCCAGAACCCAGGAAAGTCGGCCGTCTTCGCCCAAAACGATATACGGATCTTGATCGAAGGTAAGAAACGGCGCAAGTGCACTGACGCGCTCGCGCACCGTGCGCCGCATCAGCAGGCGGCTCTGGGAGTTCACATCATCGCTGAAGGGCAGCTTGGCCAGGTCGCCGCGGTCGAAGGCAATCAGCACACGGCGCATGAATCCGCCTAACTCGATGCCGCCCGTGCCCTGGTAGGAGGTGAGATTATTGCTGGCGCCTTGCGGGTAGTTGAACTCCTGCTGCCGCGTCTTGACGTAGACGTCGGTATTGGTCATCTCGCCAAAGTAAATCTCCGGCCGCGTGACGCTGAGGCTGGAAGTTATGCTCTGCACCGGCATATTACTCAACAGCAGCGTGGGCATGCCCTCCGGCGTGAAGCCGTTCACCGGGTTCATCGTGATTCCGTAGCCGTGAGTGTAAATCAGTTTGTCGTTGATCCAGTTGCGGCTGCTCTCCGGCAGTTTGTCCACGTTCAGTTCGCGCGCGGCCAGCATCACCTCGCGCATGGAGCCATCGATCTGGTAGCGATCGATGTCGATGTCGGGAAAGTCGTAGTAAGTGCGAATTTCCTGAATCTGGCGCAGCGTGTCCTGCAGCGCCTTCACGTCCCAAAGGCGGATGTTCTGCAACGTAAGCTGATTGTTGGTCGGGTCGGTCGCATCGACTGTGGTCTCGGCGGGAAACTCGCGCAGCAGAAAGCGGTCCAGTCCGTAGGCCTGCCGGGTCATCTCGATGTTATGAACGATGTAGGGCTGCTCGCGAACCAGTTCGTTGGGCTTGACAATAAAGCTGGAGACATACCAGCCCACC
>JBAVYF010000504.1:0-9261 GCA_049698655.1 Occallatibacter sp.
AAAACCAGCGTTTTCCGGTGATTTTCAGAGGCCAAATCTCACGATGCGGGAGAATTTGGGGGCGGAAATATTTCCACAGGCGTTGATTCCAAACGAATTAGAAATAATCTGCAAGGTTTTAGGGAAAATTTATACCCCCCTGGGGTATAAATTTCCCCTGAAACCTTGCAGATTATTTCTAACCCGTTTGAAATCAATGCCTGTGGAAAAATTTCCTCCCCCAAATTCTCCCGCATCGTGAGATTTGGCCTCTGAAAATCACCGGAAAACGCTGGTTTTTCCTTGTTTTTTCGTGGAAATTACTCTGCCTTGATCATGCCGCTGTCCCATGCGCCGCGCTCGCGCAACTCGGCTATCTCCTCGCGGGCCATCTCCTGGGCGGACGGACATGAATGCTACACTTCTCGTGCCACGATTGCGGTGTCGTGGTGACAGGTACGACTCGAATGCAAATCGAAAAGCTGTTTGACCGTAGCGATCTCAAGGGATTGTCATTTGATGGCCTGGTCTCGTGGTGGGTTGGATCCCGCGATGGCAACCGTCTGCGCAATCGTATATTGGTTGGGTTGCTTCTTCTGGTGTGTCTTGCGACGGCGATCGTTGCGGTCCCTCGTCTGGAGATTTTCGGTCACGATTTCTTCATATCGCTGGACGGCGGCTGGCGCGTTCTCCACGGGCAGCGGCCCGGAGTGGACTTCTACAGCCAGATGGGGCCAGCCTACTACCTGTTGCATGCGGCTGGACTTTGGCTGGCTGGCGGAGACGCTCAGGGTCTGGGATACGGCAGCGCACTTGCTACTTCACTGATCAGTTTCTGGGCTTTTCTCCTGCTTCGATCGCGCATGAGGCCCGCTCCGCTTTTCATCGCCTGCCTCTTCCTGGCGCTGCTGGCAGCCGCCCCGTTTCCGCTCGGCTACCATTTTTTCCAGGCCTCTTTCTCCATGAAGCACAACCGCTATGGTTATGCTTTGACGGCTCTCGTAATGCTCGAATCGTTTCTGCCGCAGGACGACAGCACTCGCAAGCAAAATTTCCTGGGCGGTTTTTCCACCGGGCTGGCCTGCGCACTGCTGCTTTTTCTGAAGATCAGCTACGGTTTCGTGGCGTTGACATTCGCTGCCGTCTCACTGCCGCTGCGTTCCGGCATCCGCAGCCGTCTGGCGGGTATGGCGGGGGGCTTCGCAGCCTTCACCGTTCCCATGATGGCCTATTTGCGCTTTGACCTGCCCTCGCAGATCTCTCAATATGAGTTGCTGGCCCGAGCGCAAGGTCACAGGATTAGTCTTCATACGATCATCAGTTGTGTTTACAGAGAGCGTTTAGATATTGCGCTGGTAGTGCTGCTGGCCGCGCTCTTGATACTGTTGCGCGGAGTTTCGCGGCGTCGCAGTTTTACGTTAATGCTGGCCGTGATGATGGCGATAGGCGCCGGCACATTGCTGATGCTCACGAACACACAGCTCACCGACGTGCCGCTGCTGGGCGCGGCCGCGCTGCTGCTCTTGAACGAAGTGACTGTCGCGATCCCGGAGGGTTCCGTGCTTCCGCAGGCTGCCCCGCTGTTAGCCATGGGGTTGCTCGCTGTCGGGCTTCCGATGTGTGTCGATGCCGCGGGTCTTGCGGTTGCCATGGAACACAAGGCCCTGCCTGGAAACTCCAGCTATCACTTTCGCGAGGCGCAACTGGCGTCGATCGCGTTCGCTGATTGCCCAGCGCCATCGATCGTCTATCAACCGTGCTCGCTGAACGACAACGGCCAGAACTTTGTCCGCTACACCGAGGAAGGGATTGCGCTGGTTCAAGCGTACGGCCGGCCTGGTGAATCCGTGCGAGGCATGGGCATGAGCAATCCATTTTCGTTCGCGACGCAACGTCCTCCTTCCCACGGGGGCGCGGTGAACCTCAGCAAGACGAATATCCCTCGGTCTTTCATGCCGCCGAAGAAATTCCTGATTGGGGATGCAGACCTCCTTTTGGTGCCGAAGTTTCCGGCTACGGAGAGAGACATCCTGGCCGCAATTCTGCAATCCTACCCCGAGTTACTCGGAACCGATTATCTCCCGGTTGCAGAGTCGGAAAACTGGATTCTTTACCGGCGGGCGAAATAACGGCCAGGAAGAAACGGGGTATTTAGCACTTCCAGCGTGAAACTCTGGACAATTTTCGCCTTCTTCTCTCCGGGAAAAGCGGTACGGAATCCTTACCACTTCGTTCATGCAATTGTGCTCAAAGGCTTTCTTTTGCTCCGCCTTTGACATGCGCGCTGTCCCACTCGCCGCGGGCGCGCAACTGGGCTATCTCCTGGCGAGCTATCTCCTGGGCGCGCACGTAGTCCGGCTTGACCACGCGGTTCAGCGGCATCTGGCCCGCTTCGAGAATGATCCAATGGCGCGGCCGCATATAGGTTGGCAGCTCGCGCGCGTGGCGATCGAGTTCAGTCCGGCTCAGTTCAACATCGGGTCTCTTTTCCACCACTGCGACTACCGCTTCCGAGACGACCTCATGCGCCACGCCGACCACGACGCAGTTGGCCACCTTCTCCGTGAGGGCGCAGATATGCTGCTCCACATCGCCGGGAAATATCTGGTAGCCAAACGACTTGATCACCCACTTTTCTCGCCCGGTCAGGCGCAATCCCGCAGCGTCCTTACGGCCAAGGTCGCCGGTATATAAAAAGCCGTCGCGCGAGATCGCTTTGGCAGTAGCTTCAGGATCGTTGACATAGCCAAGAAATGTTTGCGGCCCGCTGAAGCAAACGTTGCCAATCTCGCCGGAAGGCAGTTCATCGCCGGCGTTGCCATCAGCGCGCATCGGTTGACGGATGGAACAGGGATAGATCGGCATATCCTTGCCGAGCCCGGCGAGAATCGTCTCCTGATCAGACGAATCTCGGTCTGCGGCATTTGTCTGAATATAAGTGCAGAAACCGGCGGCCTCGGTGAGTCCCAGCCCGGTGCCGATCACCGGCGCCATCGCGGCAAGTTTGTCCACGAACGCCCGCGAGACCGCGTGACCGCCATAGGCCGCAAACCGCAGGCTCTCAAGATCGTGGCGCTGAAAGTCTTTCAGCATCCACTCCAGGTTGTACATGCCGGGGATCTGTGCCAGGATCTCCACGCGATGCCGGGCAATGGCGCGCAACGAACGGCTGGCGTCGAAAATCTCCAACAGAACCGCCGTGCCGCCACCGAAGAGTGTGCTCATCAGCGCCTCCGTCTGTCCTCCGACGTGCGACGCGGGCAAATTGACCAGCGTGCGCGTGCCGCGGTCTCCGCCAAAAAACGCTCCGCAGATGCACATGTTCTGCACGGTGATGTTGCGATGCGAAAGCAATGCCGGCTTGGGTGAACCTGTAGAGCCTGTAGTAAAGATAACCAGCGCGCCATCGTCCGGCGTCACATGAATTTTCGCGACTGCAGCGGAGCCTTCATCCGCATCGCCGCGACCCGCCGTCTCGGCTATCGACGCGAAGTATCGCGTGCCTTCAATCGCGCATAGCGTGTCCATCACGATGCAATGCTGAATCCAGGGGCAATGCTCCTGCACCGCGCGCCACAGAGGGCGAAGATCGAGAGGCGCTTTCACCCCCAGGCTGACAAAGCCGCGCGGTTTGAGAATTCCCAGCGCTCGAAGCACCTCGGCGGGGGACAAGCGCAGATCCAGCGGGGCAACGATCACGCCAATTTTGAAGCAGCTATATTCCAGCAGGACGTGATCCACGGAGAAGGACAGCAAGGTGACGAGGAAATCACCTTTGGCGAAGCCCAGGCTCAACAGCTCCGCCGCAATTGCCGTGGTGATGCGGTCGAAGTCGCCCCAGGTGACGGCGCGATCTCCCTCCGCGCTGAGAAGTGCAGGAGCCGCCGGGTGGGCCTTGGCCCACTTCGCCACTACTCCGTGCAACAGATGGCGATCGGCAAAATCATTTTTGTAATCGTCGAGGGTAAATTGAGGTACCTGCATCGGCTCGCTCAGTCCTGTTCCTGAACCAGTCGAACATTCGCGGCGGTGCGCGTCAAGGGAGGAGAATTGGAGGCCCGCAGCGCTGCCCATTATCAGACAAAGCCGCACCCGGTTAGATACTCGGAAACGAGGCCGAATGGGTCTACACTGAAGTTGCTCTGGATTCTCCGCCACTCCTTTATGCGGCGAACCCTGTTTATCATTTTCGTGCTGGCGGCGCTCTGGGTGAGCCCAGCCTATGGCTTGCGGAAACACACGACAAAGCCGCACGAGAGCACTGCCTCCGCTGCCGCCTCTCATAAGTCCACAACTGCCTCTCACAACAAAGCACGTCACGCGGCTAACCATGCGGTCGGGCACAGGGCTGCGCATCCGGCGCCACACAGGCAGCCTTCCCGCTCTCATCAAGCCTCAAAACCCCATCGGGCCATGAACTCCCATCGGCACACGGAGGCGGACGCCGCGGAGCGCCCCGCTGTAGCCGAAGTTGCTTCGCTGCGCAAGACGCCGATGCCGCCGCCGCTGCGCGGGAGCTTAGAGTCGCTGGTGCGACAAAACGACAGGACCGAGGACGACAATCTGGAGCGGATTCAGGACGACGACGATCTGGCCGACCGCATTGCGCGCGGAATGCTGGTTCCGCTGCCGGTCTCGGCGGCGCTGACAGTGAACGAAAAGCTGCCTGAGAACCGGCGCTACTGCCGGCCCTGGACGGCAACCTTTCTTACCGATCTGGCGCGCGCCCACGCGGCCGCGTTTCACGGCCCGCTGGAGGTCAGCTCGGCGGTGCGGACCGTTGCCTACCAGAAGCAACTGATGAAGATCAACGGCAATGCAACCTCAGCCGAGGGCGACATCGCCAGCCCGCATCTGACCGAGGCCACCATCGACATTGCCAAGCAGGGCCTGAGCCGCCAGCAGATCAGTTGGATGCGCGCCTGGCTGCTATCGCTGGAAAAGGCCGGCATGATCGACGTCGAGGAGGAGTTCCACCAGTCCTGCTTCCACATCACCGTCTACAAGAGCTACGTGTCCCCCAGTCCGGCGCGCAAGAAAGCGACGCAGGCAACGGCAGGGCAGGTCAGGGCGGGCAGTTCAGGATTTTAATCCATAAATCCATCAAATTTTGATTGTGCCGGGCAGCCCCTCCGAGTTTACAATCGCGGCCATAGCCAAATGTGGCTGAGCGAGGGGAATATGAGCGAGATAGGAGTTCCACCCATGGCTGAGGCTACCGGCCTTTCCCAGTTGCAGCGCGTTACTTGCACCTTCACAGCGCCGTCGAAGACCTTTGAGGACATCAAACGCGGGAACCGGAGCTGGTGGCTGCCGTTCCTCATTGCGATCCTGGCCGGTTACGTTCTGTTTGCGGCCATCACTGTCAAGATCGGCTGGGCAACTGTCGCCGAAAATGCGATTCACCTCAATTCCAAAGCTGAAGAGAAGCTCGCGCAGGCGCCGGCGGCTCAGCGAGAGATGACCATGAAGTTTACCCAATACGGTATGGAGGGTAGCTTCGCAGCTAGTCCGATTCTTGTTCTGGCTGTGATTGCCCTGGGCTCGCTGGTGTTGTTGGGCACCATCAACTTCGGGTTTGGCGGCAAGGCCACCTTTGGCAGCATCTTTACCGTTTGGATGTATGCGAGTCTGCCGGGAATCATCAAAGCGCTATTGGGAACTGTCGTGATCTTTGCGGGAACCGCTCCCGAGTCGTTCAACCTGAGCGCCTTCGCTCCAACCAGCGTGGGAGCCTTTCTGAATCCGCTGGAGACCAACGCGGCTCTTTACAAACTGGCCGATTGGTTGGACGTTACGACCATCTGGAGCATGGCGCTGATGGGGATTGGCATAGCGACCGTGGCGGGGGTCAAGCGCAGTTCCGGCTACATCGCGGTCTTCGGATGGTGGACGCTTATGGTGTTAGTCAGCGTGGGCTGGGCGGCCGTCAACGGCTAATGCAAGGATAGGGGCCGAAAGAACAAACAGCGCGAATCCGTATGGGATTTGCGCTGTTTGCGTTTGAAGGTGGAAAAAACTGATAGCTGATAGCTGCCTTACTCCGTCCAGCGGCGCAGGATGAGTGTTGCGTTGATGCCGCCGAAGCCAAAGGAGTTCGACAGGGCAATGTCAAAGCTGTGGGCCTGAGCCTTGTTGGGCACATAGTCCAGGCGGCAGACGGGATCGACGTTTTCGAGATTGATGGTAGGCGGCAGCAATTGATTTTGCAACGCCAGGACGCAGATGCCGGCTTCCAGCCCTCCGGCGCCGCCCAGCAGGTGGCCGTGCATGGACTTGGTGCCCGACACCTTGAGCTTGTGGCTGAGGGCGTGTTCGCCGAAGATGGCCTCGATGGCCTGCGATTCATTGCCGTCGCCCGCCGGGGTCGCGGTGGCATGTGCGTTCACATAGCCCACCTCTTGCGGCTGGATGCCGGCGTCCTTAAGGGCTGCCCTCATGCTGCGCTGCGCGCCCAGGCCCTCGGGGGCGATGCTGGTCATGTGATGGGCGTCGGCGCTCATGCCGTAGCCGATAATCTCGGCCAATATCTTTGCTCCGCGCGCCCTGGCGAACTCCAGCTCCTCAAGAATGAGGATGCCTGCGCCCTCGCCGATGACGAAGCCGTCGCGGTCCCTGTCGAAGGGACGGCTGGCGCGAGTGGGTTCGTCATTGCGCGTGGAGAGCGCGCGCATGGCGGCGAATCCGCCCACCGACAGCGACGTAACCGCGGCTTCAGCGCCGCCGGCGATCATCACATCGGCGTCGCCGTGCAGAATCATGCGCACCGAGTCGCCGATAGCGTTGGCGCTGGTGGCGCAGGCTGTGGCCGTGGCCGAAATCGGCCCGGTGGCGCCGTAACGGATGCTCACCTGTCCGGCGGCCATGTTGACGATGGCGGCGGGAATGAAGAAGGGTGAAATCTTGCGCGGGCCGCCAGCCAGCAGGTTGGAGTGCTCGCGCTCAATGACTTCAAAGCCGCCGATGCCGGAGCCGATGAAGACGCCTACCCGTTCGGAATTTTCCGGAGTGATCTGGAGGCCCGACTGGGTGAGCGCCTCATGCGTGGCGGCTAAGGCGTAATGAATGAAGCGCCCCATCTTGCGCGCTTCCTTCTTGTCCACGAAATTGAGCGGGTCGAAGTTCTTGACCTCGGCGGCGAAGGTGACCGGGAAGCCAGTGGTGTCGAAGCCCTGTATTGGCCCCATGCCGCTGGCGCCGGCCACGAGCTGCCGCCAGACCTCGGGCGCGGTGTTGCCCACACCGCAGATCAGCCCCAGGCCGGTGATAACGACTCGGCGCGGCACTGGCTATTTGCCGCCTTTCGCATTCTTCTCGATGTAATCGATCGCGTCCTTGACGGTCTTGATCTTTTCGGCGTCCTCGTCGGGAATCTCAATGTCGAAGGCCTCTTCGAACTGCATTACCAGCTCGACAACATCCAGCGAATCCGCGCCCAGGTCCTCCTGGAAGCTGGCGCCGGGGGTGACTTCGGCCTCATCCACCTGCAACTGCTCGACAATGATCTGTTTGACTTTTTCTTCAACGGCCATGCGTGGTTCTCCTCGTGATATTTCAGAACTTGGGAATCTCTCCGGGGCTCGCCTATTCAGACTCCGTCTGCTCACCATAAAGGCCCGCGGCAGAAAAACACAACCACCACGCCCGAAAAAATGTGCAGCTCCCCGTAACTTCAAGTCTACCGGGCGGATGGGGGTGTGTAAAGGCGAGGGGGGACACACGGAATATGGAATCGGGAACAGGGAACAGAAAACAGCCAGAATTTGACGGGAAATACACAGGCGGGAGGCGTACATTAGGCGAAGAGGATTTTTCCGTGGAAAGCTCTGCTATTTATTTTGCTCTGATTGCCGTCGCTATCTTCATCTTCGGGCTATGGTTGGGATTCCGCCAAGGCCGCGCAGGGGCTCAGACTCAGCTCGATCAGGCACTGGCAAATGAACGGAAGCTGGCCGAGACGCGCGAGAAAGCCCAAGAGGAAAAGTACACACAAATGAAGGCCGACCTCGACACGGCCTTCAAGGGAGCCGCGGCGGATGCCCTCCGCGCTAACACGGAGTCCTTTCTGGGGCTTGCAAATGAGAAACTCGGCGGGCAAACCAACGAAGCCAGGTTGACCTTGGAAGCCAAGGAGCTGGCTATCAAGAACATGCTGGACCCGCTTGGAGCCGCGCTCCGGGCGCTCGATGAGCAGACGCGCGAGATGGAGAAATCCCGTTCCGGCGCGTATTCCGAGGTGAAGACGCTGGTGGATGGTTTACAGAAGACGATTCCCGCGTCGCTGGCCGCGCTGACCAGTGAGACCGCGCAGTTGATCACAGCCTTGCGTGCTCCCAAAACGCGCGGCAACTGGGGCGAACTGCAACTCAAGCGCTGTGTGGAGTACGCCGGAATGGTGCAGTATTGTTCTTTTTCCGAGCAGGTGACCGCGCGCGACGAAGACGACAAGATGCTGCGCCCGGACATGACGATCAAACTGCCGAATGGCCGCGAGATTGTCGTCGATGCCAAGACTCCCCTGGATGCTTTTCTCGATGCGAACGGCGCAACGGACGCTGCAACGCAGACGCTTCGATTTGCGGCCCACGCGGCGCGAGTCAAGGCGCATCTGAAGGAGTTGTCGGGCAAAGCCTACTGGAAGCAATTTGAGAAGGCTCCGGATTTTGTCGTCTGCTTCCTGCCCAGTGAAGCGCTGTTCAGTGCGGCGCTGGAGGCCGACCCGTCGCTGATTGAATTCAGCGCGCAGAACCATGTGGTAATGGCTACTCCGACCACGCTGATTGCGCTTCTGCGGGCCGTCGAGTTTGGCTGGCAGCAATCGGAGATCACCCAAAACGCAAAGGCCATTCACGAGATGGGACGCAAAATCTACGAAAAGCTGGTGGTGGCGCAGGGGCATATTGCAAGGCTGGGCAACGCGCTCGGCAGCAGCGTCGAAACCTACAACAAGCTCATCGGCACCATCGAGGGCAAGGGCGGAGTCTTCTCTTACGGCAGGCAGTTAGGCGAGTTAGCCCACTCCGATGGCGAGTTAGCCGAGGTCGGCAAGCTGCAACCCGATGTGCGCGAGATGGAGTCGCTGGAGTGGTCGCAACCCGGCCTCGCGCTGGCCGCCGGTGCCGACGAGAGCGGTGAAGCGGAGTAGTGCCGGAGGGAGTAGGGACCTTCAGGCCCCTGAGCGCAGTCCAATTGCATTTGTATATGGGATTAGGATGAAATCTTTGATCTTTGCGTTCTGTGTTGTCTTTCCATTTGGCGCTGTGTGCGCGCAAACGCCTACCT
>JBAVYF010000505.1:0-10549 GCA_049698655.1 Occallatibacter sp.
GAGCCAGCGCGCTGGCGGTGTTGCAGGCGATCACCAGGAATTCGGCGCCTTGCTCGTTGACCAGGAATTGCGCGCTTTCGGCGGCGTAGCGAGCGACGGTGCGCCGGGACTTGGAACCGTAAGGCAGCCGGGCCGTGTCGCCGATGAAGGCGAAGCGCGCGCGGGGCAGACGGCCAATCAATGCGCGCAGCACGGTGAGGCCGCCAAAGCCGGAATCGAAGACGCCGATGGTGGGGGGTGTGGTGACGATCTTACTTTCGGGGTTGTTCATGGGTGGGTTTCCTCGGGTGGCATGGCATCGGCGGCCAGGTAGGTGCGGGTCAAGTCGGCGTGGCCAGCGAGCGTGGCGCGCTGCTGGCCGTCCACCAAGAAGCGCACCTGAGTGACGCGGGGCAGGTTGGCATGCAGGGTGCCGCAGATAGAGAGCACGGTGAGCATTTCAGTCTCGATGCCGGAAGGGTGGCTGGCGGCAAAACTGCCGGTCAGGCTGACGACCGCCAGTTCCGGGCCGGTTTGCTGCGGATCCTGTGATGCAGCGCCGGGAGTTTTGGCCCGGGATTCGCTGGGCAAGATCACTACGGTTCTGGAATCTGCTAATTTCGGTTTGCCGGCGGCGGAGTGGCCAGCATCGATCTCCACAGCGGGCAGCAGAAAGACCTGGGTTACGGAGCTTCCGCCGCCGGGAACGTGGTGGGCTGCATCGGGAGCGGCATAAAGGTCCAGCAGCTTGCTCAGCACGGCGCGGGCGCGGGCGCCGGGATCGGTGGGCAGCGGCAGGGAGAGAATCTGGGTCAGCAGTGAACCGTCGCTATCGTTGGCCACCAGCAGGGCTGCCTGTTCGGTGGGCGCCACTTCAGGAGCGCTGGTGGGTGCCGAGTCCTGTCCGGCGATCAGCCTCTGGTGGGCGCGCTCGCGCAATTGCCACAGCGTGACGCCCATGGCCAGCGAGGCCACCAGCAGAAGGCCGAAGAGAATCTTTTGATAGCGGGGAATCACGGATGGGCCTCCGTGCGCCAGGCATCTGTTTGCCATTCAAGGAGCGCGGCAGCCAGCGCCGCGGCCACGCGCGCCAGGTAGTCCTTGTCGTCCAGCCCGGCGGTTGTCTCGTGATTGGTGCTACGCTCCGGCGCAATCTCGACGGACACTGCCGGGCAGGTCATGCTGTCGACTGCCGGTAAAGTGGTGCGGCCGAGGGTCACGCTCATGCCGGTTTGCAACAGCGCGGAGTTGAGCACCCCCTCCAGCGCCAGCGAGCGCGTCACCCAGGCGGCCTGCGCAGTCTTCCAGGCCGGAAAGCGCGTGGACTGGGCGGGGGTGAGCGAGGAGACAAACAGGTGAAGGCCCGAGCCGCTCTCAGATGCGTGCAGGCTCAGGCAGACCTGAGCAGCAGCGTGGTTGGCGATCTCCGCGCGCTTATCCGGCTCGACCGTCGCATCGGAGTCGCGGGTGGTCACTACCTGAATGCCGCGCGCTGCAAGGAGCGAACGCAGCCGCGCGCTCATCGCCAGGGTGAGGGTCTTTTCGAGCTGGCCGTTCGAGAAGTGTCCGCCCGTGTCGTCGCCGCCGTGGGCCGCGTCGAGCACGACGACAAAATGTGCCTGTGGAGCAGACGGGGCCTGCTGCGCGGCGGCCGGAACTGCGGCCAGCGCGCAGGCAACCAGAGCCGCCAATGTCCATTTAGTCCAACGCATATATCGTCAAACCGCTGAGCAGCTTGGGGAAGAAATCGGTGGATTTTTGCGGCATCACCTCGCCGGCAAAGGCCACCTCCCGGAGTTGCTCCATGGAAACGGGGTTGGTGAGGAATGCGACGTTGGCATCGCCTGCGCGAACCTGCTCGGCGGCCTCGGCTGCGTCGCGCAGATAGCGAATGTTGGTCTGCTCGCGAACCTTTTCCGCGTCGAGGCCGAGCAGACGGTCGAGCACGATGGAGTGCAGGCAGCTCAAATCAAGCTGCCGCTGGCGCTCGGGCAGATGGGCCAAGGCGGCGTTGATAACTTCAGGCTTGGAGCACAGTAACAAAGCCCCGGCGCGAGTTATGGCGACAAAGGCTGTCCCCGTATGCTTGCTCAAAGTAGCGATGTAACTCGTAGAGTCTTCCGCAGGCAATGCTTCCACGGTGAAAAACTCTTCGGCAGCGCGGGTGAAGGCGTCAGCGTCGAAGTTCGGCAAGCTGTGGACCACGCGATGGGTGGGCAGAATCACCAGTCCGTCGGAGTCCATGTTGACAAACGTCATCATCGTCGCGGCCTCAGGGTAGGACGGCTGGGGCAACTCGGCGGCGGTGGGCTCGGTCTTGCCGGCGGAGTTAGCCGCGTACCCTTTCGAGTAATTCAGCGCGGTCTCGTAGCGGTGGTGCCCGTCGGCGATGATGAGCTTCTTGTCGGCCATGGCCGCGGCTACCAGGCGAATGGCCTCCGGATCGCTCACCTTCCAAATCCGGTGCAGCACACCGTACTCGTCGGTGACTTCCGCTTCGGCCGGACCTGCGCCGTCATAGAGAATCTTCTCCACGCTGGCGGCCGGGTCGGAGTAGAGCATGAAAATCTGCCCAAAATGCGCGTGCGTGGCCTTGAGCAGGTTGAGCCGGTCGCTTTTGGGCTTGCTGAGCGTCTGCTCATGGCGGAAGACGACTTTCTCGGAGTAGTCGTGGAGCTTGCCGAGGGCGATAAAACCACGCCGCTCCCTGACGATTTCGGTTTCGGGAACCTTAAACCGCTGCGAGTAGGCGAAGATGCATGGGGTATCTTCCCGCGCCAGCACGCCCTGCTCGCGCCATGAGTTGAAGTAGCGGGCGGCGCGGGTATAAACGCTCTCCCCGCGCTCGGCGTCGGACAGCTCCGGCAGGCCCAGAATGATGCGCACCAGATTGAACGGGCTGCGCTGGTAGTAAGCCTGCTGCATGGCAGGAGTGATTTTGTCGTAGGGCTGGGTGACCACGTCCTCAAGACGAACGGCGGATGGACTGTAGCGCCAGGCGCGAAAGGGATAAATGCTGGCCATGCGTAAGGTCTTGCTCCCCGTTGCTGCGGTGGATTTTGCGGTCGAAAGCCCCATTTTGCTCACTCGGGGCCGTTCCTCGCTTGGGTCGATTGTATCCCAGCGGTCTTTGCGGCCTGCGCTTGCCGGGCCAGCTTGCCAGTTCAAGGGCTGACCCTGCGAAGGCAAGTGGCGTAAAGTGAAGGGGAAGGTCAATCCTCCCTGGGGATGGCCTCTGCTGATCGTCGATGCTCGCACCGGTTCCTATGCGTCTTTGTAATATCGCAGTTCTCGCTTTTCTTCTTGCCGGAGCGGCTCTTTCGCTTCCCGCGCAACAATCGTCCGCGCCGCCAACTCAAACTCCGGCTCAGGCCCCATCGCTCGCCGTGGATCGCGACCCGGTGCGCTCGCCGGATGGCGAGCCGCCCGCGTTGCCGGTTGTGCGCAAAGAGGGCGAGGGTTACGTTCTGCACACCGACGTCGAAGAGGTGGCGCTGAACTGCACGGTGCTCGAAGGCAAAGAGCCGGTCCCGGACCTGAAGAAGGAAAACTTTCAGGTATTCGAGGACGGAGTCAAGCAGACGATCATCAGCTTCCTGCACTCCGACCTTGCGGTTTCCATCGCCCTGGTGGTGGACAACTCCGGTTCCATGAGCCGCAAGCGCCCCTCGGTGAACAAGAGCACCCTGGACCTGATCGAGGCCTCCAATCCGCAGGACGAGGCCTTCGTTGTGAACTTTTCCGACGAGGCTTTCATTGACCAGGATTTCACCTCGGATGTGAACAAGCTGCGCGAAGGGCTGAGCCACATTGAGGCGCGCGGCGGCACGGCGCTCTATGACGCCGTGGCGGCTTCGGCCGACGAGCTGGCGACCCACGCCAAGCACCCCAAGCAGGTGATTATCCTCATCACCGACGGCGACGACAACGCCTCGACGATCGACCTGGAGCAGACCATCCGGAAGGTCCGGGAGTTGTCCGGCCCGGTCATCTATACGATCGGATTGCTCTTTGGCGACGAAGACATGAGCCGCTCCCAGGTGAAGGATGCGCGCCACGCCCTGGAGATGCTCTCCACCGAAACCGGCGGCATGGCCTTCTTTCCAAAAAATATCGAGCAGATCGACCAGATCGCTGCCGAGGTGGCCCGCGACATCCGCAACCAGTACATGCTGGGCTACCACTCCACCAAGCCGACCACCGAACCAGGCTTCCGCCGTGTCGAGGTCAGGGCCGAGGGCAAAGGCCAGGGCAAGCTCACCGTCCGCACCCGCACCGGCTACTTCCCGGTGGCCCGGGTTGTCAGGCAATCCGCCGCGCCGGACAAGAAGTAGGCTGCCGCCGCACTGGGATAAAATGGACCCCGCATGGAAAACCCACGTTTTGCCTCGCCCGCCCTGCGCATCGCCGCCGACATCACACAACTTGTGGGCTCGACGCCCATGCTGCAGCTGACGCGCGTTGCGCCCCAACCCGCGGCCTCCATCTTTGCCAAACTCGAATTCCTCAACCCCGGCGGCAGCATTAAAGACCGCGCCGCACTGGGCATGATTCTGGACGCAGAGGCGAGGGGCCTGCTGCATCCCGGTTCGACGATCATCGAGGCCACAGCCGGCAACACCGGCGTCGGGCTGGCGCTGATCGGAGTCAATCGCGGCTACCGGGTCAAGCTCTTCGTTCCCGAGGGGTTTGCCGAGGAGAAGTGCATTCTGATGCGCGGCTTCGGCGCGGAGGTGGTGCGTACGCCAGTGGACGAGGGCATGGGCGGGGCGATTCGCCGCGCCCGCGAGGCCGGTGCGGAGATTCCCGGGGCGTTTGTCGCGCTCCAGTTCGAGAACCAGTCCAATCCGCGTTTCCACCACGACACAACGGCGGCTGAAATCTGGGAGCAGATGGAGGGCAAGGTAGACGCCTTTGTGAACGGCGTGGGCACGGGCGGAACCTTCTCCGGCGTAGCGCGCTATTTCAAAGAGAAGAACCCGGCGGTGATCAACGTGGCCGTGGAGACCGAGGGATCGATTCTGCAAGGCGGCACTGCGGGCAAGCACAAGGTGGAGGGCATCGGCGTCAGCTTTATCCCCGAGACCTTTCATCGCGAGGTCTGCGACCGGATTGTGAAGGTCAGCGACAAGGACGCTTTCGCCATGGTCAAGCGCCTGGCCGCCGAAGAGGGGCTGGTGGCCGGCTCCAGCTCCGGCGCGGCCGTTTACGCCACCGTCGAGTTAGCCCGCGAGTTAGGCCCAGGCAAGCGCATCGCCACAATCATTTCGGATTCGGCGGAGCGGTATCTGTCGAAGAAGATCTTCGAGGGCGGGGTGTAGGGACGCGCTCGACCGCAGAATCGCCCCAGCCCCGCCGCGATAAGCTAGGAGCTAGGAGCTAAACGCTGACCATGTCCAATTACAAATACTCGACCCTCGCCGTTCATGCCGGGCAGTATCCCGACCCGCTGACAGGCGCTGTCAACGTGCCTGTTTACCTTACCTCGACCTTCGAGCTGACCGGCATCGGCAGCCACAAGGGCTGGGACTACTCGCGCGCGGGGAACCCAACACGAGACCGGCTCGAGGAGGCGCTGGCGGCGCTGGAAGGCGGGACGAGCGGCCACGCGTTTGGCAGCGGTATGGCGGCCATCTACGCGCTGGTGGCTACGCTGCACACGGGCGACCACGTGATCTGCTCGCACAATGTATACGGCGGCACGGCGCGGTTATTCAACCTGATCGTGCGCCACTACGGCATCGAGATCGAATACGTGGATACGGGCAACCTGGAGGCCGTGGCGGCCGCCATCCGGCCCTCGACGAAGCTCATGCACATTGAAACGCCGACCAACCCGCTAATGTCGCTCACCGATATAAGCGCGGTTTGCGAGATCGCTCACGCTAAAGGCGTCGAGGTCAGCGTGGACAACACCTTCCTGTCGCCCGCGCTGCAAAGTCCGCTGGCGCTGGGCGCGGACCTCGTGATGCACTCGACCACCAAGTTTCTCAACGGCCATTCGGACGGGCTGGGCGGAGCGCTGATTGGTACCCGGCCCGAGCACAAGGAGCGCTTTCACCTGGTTCAAAAAGCAGCGGGCGGAATTCTGTCTCCCTTTGAGTGTTTCCTGGTCCTGCGCGGCATCAAGACGCTCCCGCTGCGCATGAGGCAGCACGAGGAGAACGGCCGGGCCGTTGCGCATTTCCTCTCCACGCAGCCCAAGGTGAGCCGGCTGGCTTATCCGGGCCTTACGACCCATCCGCAGCACGCGCTGGCTGTGAAGCAACAGAAGGGTTTCGGGTCGATGATGAGCTTCGACCTGGGAACCAGAGAGGCTGCCGGCCGCTTCCTGGGCGCACTCAAGCTGTTTCTGAGCGCCGAGTCGCTGGGCGGGGTCGAGTCGCTGGCCTCACACTCGGCCACGACGACGCACGCGGCGCTGAGCGATGCGGAACGCGAGTCTCTGGGCATTACCCAGGGGTTGGTGCGGCTCTCGGTGGGCATCGAGGACAAGGACGACCTGATCGCGGACTTGGAGCAGGCGTTGGCGGCGGTGTAAGAGGTGGCTCATGCATGAATCGACGCTTCTGCTGGTCATCGACACCTGCGGCCCCACCGGCTCGGTGGCGCTGGGGCGGTCGCCGGGTTCGCCGGTCGAGATTCTCGGTCAGATTGAGCTGGAAGGTCGCAGCTACTCTTCCACGCTGGTGGCGGCTGTTGGTGAGCTTCTGGCTCAGGCCGGGATACAACTTGGCCAGATCGATGCAATTGTGGCTGTGAACGGGCCGGGCAGCTTTACGGGCGTGAGAGTGGGACTGGCCGCGGTTAAGGGGCTGGCCGAGGCGGCGAAGATTCCGGTGGTGGCCGTTTCGCGGCTGGAGGTGCTGGCGGCGAAGGCGGACGTTCAGGCCGCGGCTCTGGATGCGCATCGCCACGAGGTCTACTTGCGCGTAAGCGGGCCGGATGGGCAGGCAAGGGAACTGCTGGCCGGAGCTGCGGAGTTGACGGCCATTGACCCAGTCCCGCAGCGAATTGCCGTTTGCGACGAGGCCGCCTCTCTGCTGCTGGGGTTGGCGTGGCCGGCTGTCGAGCTGGTTCGAATCGCAGCGCCTACCGCCGCCGATGCGCTCCGGCTTTGCGTGCCTCGGGTGGCGGCCGGGGAGTTCGTTGACCTGGCGCTGCTGGATGGGAACTATCTGCGCCGGTCGGATGCCGAGATTTTCGGCGAGCCGGACACACCCGAACACCCATGAATCCTACGCGCCAAACCGTGCAAATTCGCCGCATGACCCCGGCGGACCTCGACCGGGTGATGGAGATCGCCCAGAGCCTGAAGGAAGCGCCCCACTGGCCGCGAGCGAACTATGTTGCCGCGCTGGACTCGGATGCTTTGCCGCGGCGGATTGCGCTGGTTACAGAAGGGGCGCAGCCGGGCAAGGTGGCGGGCTTTGCGGTGGCCAGCCTGATGCCGCCGCAGGCCGAACTGGAGATTATCGCCGTTGCCGCTCAACACCAGCGCCACGGCTTGGCAGGGCGGCTTTTTGCTCAGTTGGAGGCCGACCTTGGCAAGGCACAGGTTAATGAGGTAATTCTGGAGGTGCGCGCCTCCAACCTGCCGGCCCTCGGGCTTTACCGGCGGTTGGGCTTTGTGGAAACCAGCCGCAGGCCGCGCTACTATCATGATCCGATTGAAGATGCGGTCCTGATGCACCTCGGGCTTGAGGGCATTGAGCCTGAGGCTGCTTACGTACAGAAGCTGTGAGGGTCAAACGAACGTTCGTGATTACGGTCACGCAAGGGAGCTTTCAGGGGCGAATTCCACAGTCGGGATTACTTCCGGTCCTTTTTTCACTTGCGGTTTGCGCTCCGAGGGCGATATATGTAAGTGTTCTTTAACAAACGGAGGTGCCTGATGGATGAAGTACAGGATTCCACGCTGAGCGCAGAAATTGAACGCCTGCACGCCGAACATCATCGCTACGCTCAGCGGCTGGAAGAGTTGATCCAAAAACCCTATCTCTCCACGGAGGAGCAGATCGAGGAAGTCAAGCTGAAGAAGCTCAAACTGCACGCCAAGGATCTGATCTTCGCTCTGGAGCGCAGGCAGCTGGCCGTCGCTTAGGTTTTTGAATCAACAGGTGAATGCAGGCGAATTGCCTGAGCACCCGCCTTACGCGACATCTGTGCGGTTTGTGTGCTCGCGAATCGCCTGGCTCAGTCGGCAATCGAGCGGAATCGCCGTATAATCGTCTAGGACAATGGTTCGTGACGGTTACATCTACGGTTTGAGCTTGCTGGCAGTGGCGGTTGTGCTGGCTTGGGCTACGAAAGGCAACTGGGCGTGGAGCGTCGCGCCCGTGCTTCTGGCGGCGTTTTTTCTCTGGTTCTTCCGCGATCCCGAGCGGACGATTCCCACGGACCCCGGCCTGATTGTCTCGCCCGGAGACGGGCTGGTGACCGAAACGGCCTCCATCTACACCCTCGAAGGACCGCGGCAGCGGATCAGCATCTTCCTCAGCGTCTTTGATGTGCATGTGAACCGCTCGCCGATTGCCGGCGTCCTCACTTCCGTGCACTATCAGAAGGGCCAATACCTGAACGCCATGAATCCGGCCTCAGCTGATCGCAACGAGCAGAACATCGCGACGGTGCGCGACGAGGACGGCATCGAGGTCACTTTTAAGCAGATTGCCGGCCTGCTGGCTCGGCGCATCGTCTTCAACTGCAGCGAGGGCGACACGGTGGAGCGCGGGCAGCGCGTGGGCCTCATCAAGTTCGGCTCCCGTGTGAACGTGCTGCTGCCGGCCGAGGCCGAGGTCCGCGTCAAGGTGGGCCAGCGCGTCAAGGGAGGCTCAAGCGTGCTGGCGGCTATGGCTGAACCCGAAATGGCGTCAGCCGTGTCAACCGCGAAGAGGTCCATGAGCGCCAGCGTGCTGCCCAACGAGTCCGACGGAGGCCGCCTTTGAACCGCGACCCCTCACTCGTCAGGGCCAAGGCACGGGCGCAACTGCGCCGAGGCATGTTCCTGCTGCCTTCTCTGTTTACCGTGGGCAACATCGCCGCCGGATTTTTTTCGATTATCCAGACCATGGCGGCCCTCACCGGGGCCGGCGACGCGCACACGCACCTTGACTGGGCGGCCATTGCCATTATCTTCGCCATTCCCTTCGACGCGCTGGACGGCCGCATCGCCCGCATGACCAACACGTGCAGCGACTTCGGCAAGGAGCTGGATTCGCTGGCCGACGCCATCACCTTTGGCGTGGCGCCCTGTCTGCTGGCGCTCATCTGGGGATTCCACTTCCTGCCCGATTCCATCAATCCGCAGTTACACGAGAACCTGCTCCACGCCGGGGCCTTCATCTGCTTTCTCTATCTCATTGGCGGGGTCTCGCGGCTGGCGCGCTTCAACATCAGCCACGACGCCCAGCCGCGCAACCCAGGACGGCCGGACCGCAAGTATTTTGTGGGCATGCCGATTCCGGCCGCAGCCGGCTTGCTGGCGGCCAGCGTTCATTTCTGCGGCGGCTATCCGGTCGAGGCCTAGTGGGTCGCCCTCATCTGGCTGGGGATTGTGGGCATGAGCGGCTTCCTGATGGTGAGCACCTGGCGCTTCTGGTCGGGCAAGGAACTCAGCCTCTCGCGCCGCCATCCACGCCAGGTACTGATTCTCATCTGCGTTGTGCTGTTTTTCATCGTCAAGTTTTCCCAGGTGATTCTCTTTGTATGGGCTCTGGTCTATATGTTCTCCGGCATCTGGGCGCGGGCGGCATACTCGTGGTCGCGGCGGCGGCGCTGGCGATCGGCCGCTGCTCTGCCCAAACCGGCCGCGGCCGAAACGGAGCCGCTGAACCGCTCGTAATCTTTACCATCCGACACCTCGAACCAAAGGATGCCTGTGTACAAAATCGCCATTGCCGGAGCCTCTACCCTGGTGGGCCGGGAGTTGAAGGAAGCCCTGTCGGAGTCGCCCCTGGCGGCGGCCAACTATGTTCTGCTGGACGAGGAGGAGGCGCAGGGCCAGTTGGACCAGGTGGGCGACGAGATCACCTTCGTCCAGGCCATCGGTCCCGACGCCTTCGACCACATCGACTTTACATTTTTCTGTGGCTCTGAAGACCTGACCCGCAAGCACTGGCGTGACGCGCTCAGGGCCGGCTCAACCGTTCTCGACCTCTCCGGCGCTCTGGACCAGGAGGCAGGCGTCGTGGTGCGCGCGCCACTGCTGGGTTCCGAGGCGGCTGCCGTAGATCTGTTTACCCCCGCCGTGGTCCCGGCCCACCCCGCGGCACTTGCTCTGGCGCTGGTGCTGGAACGGCTCAACAAGGCCGCCACGGTGCGCATAGCCTTCGCCACGCTTCTCCAGCCGGCCAGCGAGTTTGGCCGCGCCGCCCTGGACGAGCTTCACCAGCAGACCGTGAACCTGCTCAGCTTCCAGGGTCTGCCGCGCGACCTGTATGACGCGCAGGCGGCCTATAACCTGCTCGCCGGCCTGGGCGAAGCGGCCAAGGTCAGCCTGGGCGCGGTCGAGTCACGGGTTCGCCGCCACTACGCCGCGCTGTCAGCCGGCCGATGGCCCACTCTGGCT
>JBAVYF010000506.1:0-3913 GCA_049698655.1 Occallatibacter sp.
AATACAAAGCTGGCCGTGGTCATTATGGCGGCGGGCAAGGGGACGCGGCTGAAGTCGCAGCGGCCCAAGGTGCTCCACGAGATTGGCGGCAAGCCGCTTCTGGCCCACGTGATCGCCGCGGCCAGCCGCATTGTGGCGCCGGCCGACATTTACGTCGTCATC
Organism: Occallatibacter sp.; assembly: GCA_049698655.1. Classification (GTDB taxonomy): domain Bacteria; phylum Acidobacteriota; class Terriglobia; order Terriglobales; family Acidobacteriaceae; genus Telmatobacter. Next base: position 163 of record JBAVYF010000506.1, read on the forward strand.
GGCCACCAGGCAGAGAAGGTGCTGGCAACGGTAGCCTATACCGGCGTCGCCTTTGTCGAGCAGATCGAGCAGCGCGGCACCGGCCACGCCATCCAGTGCGCGCGCGAAGCCATCGACGGCTACGAAAACATTCTCGTACTCTCCGGCGACGTGCCGCTGATCCACCCTGAGACTATTGAGGAGGTCTGGAAGTTTCATCAGGCCGAGCAGGCAGCGATGACCATTCTGACTGCTGCTCCCGTTGACCCCAACGGCTACGGACGCATCGTACGCAAGGTTCCGGATTCGCCGGAGGTCGAGGCCATCGTCGAGCAGAAGGCGCTTGCGGTTGAGCAGCAGAGCATTGCCGAGATCAACTCCGGCATCTACGCTTTCCGGACCGCGCCACTGCTGACTCATCTGGACCGCCTCGACGCCAACAACGCCAACAAGGAAGTGATTTTGACCGATATGGCCGGCCTGCTGCGGGCATCCGGAGAGCGCGTGGTGGCCATTCAGGCCGCCGAAGCGGCTGAAGTTCTCGGCGCCAACACCATCGCCGAGCTGGTTGCCCTGGATGCCACCCTCCGCGCCGCAACCGCAAGCCGGCTGATGGCTCAGGGCGTCACCATCTTCCGGCCCGAGACCTGTGTGATCGACGCCGAGGTCGAGGTCGCCGCCGATACGGTGATCGAGCCGTTTGTGCAGTTGCTGGGCCGCACAAGGATTGGCGCCGGCTGCCTTATACGCTCTTATTCGGTTATCGAGAACTGCGCGCTCGGCGACCGCATACTGGTTCGCCAAAGCTGCGTTCTGGCCGGAAGCACGATTGCGGATGGAGCCAAGATCGGCCCCTTCGCGCACCTGCGGCCGGGTTGCGAGATTGGCGAAGAGGCTCATGTGGGCAACTTTGTCGAAACCAAGAAGACGAAAATGGGCAAGGGCGCCAAGGCCAATCACCTCACCTATCTGGGCGATGCCGAGGTGGGCGAGAGAACCAACATCGGCGCCGGAACCATTACCTGCAATTACGACGGGGTTCACAAGCACATCACGCGCATTGGCGAGGACGCCTTTGTGGGCAGCGACTCCACTCTGGTGGCGCCGGTGACAGTGGGGGATGGAGCCTACATCGGCGCAGGCTCCTGCATCACCAAAGACGTGCCCGCGAATTCGCTGGCCGTGGGCCGGGCTCGCCAGATTGTCAAGGAAGGCTGGGCCGCGGCCCGGCGCGCCGGCCGGCAAAAGGAATAGGCCGATAGCCGTCACCTGTACCAATGTTGATACGGTTTCAATCAATTTTGTTGCGATTGTCAGGTTGTGAGCATAGGTTTCCCTTTGTAGGGGCTCGAATCGTTTTGGATCATATCCGTATCGAATACAGGGAATGCAGACTTAGCCGATAAACTTCTGGTGGCTGCATTCTTCTCCGTGGCGTGGCCTGGCAAGCCGCTTGCAGGATAATGATCGCTCGATGAGAGAACACCATTGCGGCATCGCCTGGCTGGCAAGCATATTGGAGGATTAGGGCTTGGTATTGAATATGGCAGGGCTGGGAGTAATGTTCGCCGTCGCGAAGTTTCCCGCAGAGGCAACCGCGCGCGCCGCTGCGAAACTGCGCAGTGCGGCACGGATTCTGGTTGTGGATGGCGAGGCGCACATTCGGTCGATGATCGGCGCCACCCTGGAAAGCCGGGGCTATCAGGTGCTGACGGCCACCGGCGGTCGCGAAGCGATCGAAATGCTGAAACAGAATGCCTTCGACCTGGTGCTGACCGAAGTCCTTATCCAGGACGGGAATGGCATTGCCTTGATGGAACTCATACGCGAGCAGCAGCCGCAGCTTCCCGTGGTTATGGTCACGGCCATTCATGACATCAGTGTAGCCATCGACTCCATGCACCGCGGCGCCTATGACTATGTGCTCAAGCCCTTCGAGCGCGAGCATTTCCTTGGCACTGTTCAGCGCGCCCTCGAGTACCGGCATACCCTGCAGGAGAGCCACAGCTATCAGCAGAACCTTGAAATGGCGGTGCGGGCCAGAACCGAATTGCTCCGTCAGGCCATGGAAGATATTGAGCACTCCTACGACATCACGCTGGAGGCGCTGGGCGACGCGCTGGACCTGAGAGACTCCGAGACCGAGGGACACTCCAAACGGGTCACCGCGTACACCATTGCGCTGGCACGGGCCATGGGCATCGCATCGGCGGATATCAAGGTGATCGCGCGCGGCGCCTTTCTGCACGACATAGGCAAAATGGCGATTCCCGACGAGATACTGCGCAAGCCCGGCACGTTGTCTTCGGAAGAGCTGATGGTCATGCGCGACCATTGCACGCATGGCTACGATATCCTGCGCAAGATCCCATTTTTGCGTGAAGCGGCAGAGATTGTTTTCGCCCATCAGGAGCACCACGATGGCAGCGGCTATCCGGCCGGACTGCGCAGCAGCGAGATTCCGATCGGAGCTCGCATCTTTGCTGTTGCCGACGCCCTGGACGCCATCACCAGCGAACGGCCGTACCGCAAAGCCCGCAGCTTCGGCGAGGCCCGCAAAGAGATTCTGCGCTGCTCCGGGACGCAGTTTGACCCTCAAGTTGTAGAGGTCTTTCTCAGGATTCCCACTGAGGTTTGGCAGGAGTTGCGCTCGGAGATCACCGATAAGAAAAAACGACTTTCGACCTTCGACATTGCGAACGCCCCGATATTGCCAAAGGTTTAGATTTCACTACTGAGGCAAAAGCCATGCCCGCATTCTCTTCTGAAGAAGTTGCTTCCCGTATTCACGCTCTGCCAGGCTGGCAGATCGAGGCCGGGGAGTTGACGAGAACTTTTATTTTTGAGGATTTCCCTGCCGCGCTGGCCTTCGTCAACCGCGTGGGCGAGCGGGCCGAGCAGGCCGGCCACCATCCGGATATCGACATACGCTACAACCGGGTGCGCCTGAGCCTGGTGACGCACGACGCAGGAGGCCTGACAGCCAAGGATTTCGAGCTTGCCGCCGCCGCCGACAGCCTGGTCTGACTACGCCCAAGACCGTTTACCCGGCTGCGCGTCAGGCTTTGTAGGCTGGATCGCACCTAGAAATCCTGAAATCTGTATTTTGAGCTCGAATCCGACTGGTAAACATCGCGGATAGTTGTCCGGATACGCCATACAGTCGCCAACCCCCCGGAAAGCGCTGAAACGGAAGCAATCACCCAGCCTTGCACCCGCCTGAGAGTTGAGGAGAAATTGTGCCCGTGCATAGGAAATGTAAGATTTCAAAGAGTTTGTTACAGTTGGCATAACATTGGCGCAACCGATTGCGGTGTTTGGTCCAAGAAAGAGTCCCATATTGGTACACTGAGTGGCTTCAAGGAATCATTTGCCCAGCAGCCTTAAAATAATTTCGATTTTTGTATTTGACATCTACTGAATCTATGCTATGGTGTATATATTCCAGTGATGGAGGAGGCATCCTCCCTGCTGGAAGTAGTTTGCGTCACTGGCCTCCCGGCACGAACAGCAAGACCGTTCGTGCCGCCTTTTTTTGCGCCAAAATCGACGTTCGCACACGCCCTGTGGCCCGGCCACAGCCTCTCCGGATTTCGATTCACGCTCATTCCCGGCCAGAATGGCGCCATGAGGGTCATATGACGAGCAGCTGGATGAAGCGCCGCTTGGAAATGCAGTAGCCGGAGAAGCAACAGACCTGCGGCGATACTGGAATTGGCATAGAATAGAAGCTGCAGCACGAGCCAGTTGGCCCGGCTCGCACCCGAATGGG
>JBAVYF010000507.1:0-11206 GCA_049698655.1 Occallatibacter sp.
ATGGTGTAATTGCGCTGGCGTCCAAAGATTCGGTACGAGAGAACAAAACTCACCACTCCCGCCGCCGTGATCCTCACTCCAAAGCCGGGAATCTCCGAGTCCCATTCGATACTGCTTCCCTGCTCTGGCGACCTCAGTTTTTTGATGGTTGACTCAATAATTCGCCTGCCCATTTTCCCTCCATTGCCCTTCCCGTGTCAGCACTGTGTCAGCAAAACACGCGCTTGCATGACTTCCAACGTCTTCCATTGTCAGTCAACCGTGTCTGTATGTCAAGGGAAATAATAGTGATACGGCGTAAGTTCTTTTGTCCCGTGTCAGCACTGGAAACTAGGTAAAAAGACTACGAACCAGTAGGTCGGGAGTTCGACTCTCTCCGGGCGCACCATACATTCCCCGATTTGTTGTTTCCCTGGACGGCATTCATTTTCCTGGCGCTAATCCATAGCGGCAAAGGCCGGCCGCAATCGCGGAAGCCGTAATTCCCTCACCTTGTGAAAAGAGCGAAGCGCCCATGCGCTTCGCCCTTTTTGCTCAAAACCGTTGCAAACCTTCAAAACAGCCGGAAGTTGACCTCGACGGAGACCCCATCAACCGACACGGGCTTGCCGTCCTTCATCGCCGGTTTGAACTTGAACTTCATCACCGCCTCGAGAGCCTTCTCGTCCAGTCCCATGCCCAAAGCGCGCACCACCCGTGGGTTCTGCGGATTGCCCTGTGCATCCACAATCAAAGTGACAATGCAAATTCCCTGATACTTGGCACGACGGGCCTCGTCGGAAAACTCAGGCAAGACACTATAAATAACCTTGGGCGCAGAGACTGCACCGCCCACACGGTACACTCCGCCGCCGATGTTCCCGCCGTCGCCTGGCCCATAGCCGTTTCCATTGCCATTCCCCACGCCCATGCCAGAGCCGTTTCCGAGAGAGCCCAGCTTTACATTGGTTGAGTTCGTCTGGCCGAAGTTCGGCAGCTTCGTATCCGTGGGGATGACGATGTCATTTTGCACATTGATCGAGGGAACCGGCGGCTGTATCACGGGCGCTATTACCGGAGCCTTCGCCGGCGGTGGAATCTTGCCCTTGATCGCTTCCATCTTGTCGGGGCTTCCGCCGCCGCCGCCTGCGGAGATGTCAGCCTTGGGGGCTTTGTATTCTGAGATATCGATCGGCGTCACCAGCAACTGCGGCTTGCCTTGCTCGATGTAGTGTTTGACTCCGAGGGCGATGCAGAGCGCCGCAAACCCCACGTTGACTGTGGTGGAGATGCCGAAGGCCCAGGGATTGCGCTTGACCGCCATCCGGTCAAGCACCGGAATCGGCGTCGAGGTCAGCTCCAGCGGAGGCAGCTTGGGCGGGAAAAAGACATCGCGGATGCTCTCGTAGAGATCAACCCAGATGGGCTTACTTTCAACAGGAACGCCAAAAGTGAGGTCGAGTTCGCAGCCGCCCATGATGGCCGCGGCAGCTTCGGATTCAGTCTCTGGCTGGATGAGCAGGTCGTTGGCCATCGTTGCGTCTGCTTCTATTGCCTCGGCGCGCCTGGCTTGCCTTCCGAACGGGAGATTCCATGTATCCAGGCCCACCATTCCATTATGCTTGATGCCGCCCGCCTGTGTCTTGTCCGAAAGCGTCTTGCCATCCAGACTCTCATATTCCGGCGCGGTCAGGTTTCCCATAAATAATAGACGGATTGCACCCGCGGTTGTTACAGAAATGACCTCGCTTTGCCATTTATACTAGGAGATGAATTAATTTGGAGCATTCCAGGAAGTGACAATGTCCCCAACACCGGAGTTGAAGGCGACCCTTACTTTGCCGCAAACCGCCTTCCCGATGAAGGCGAATCTGCCACAAAATGAACCGCTTCGGCTGGCCCGCTGGGCCGAGCTTGGGCTGTATGCCGAGCTGCGCAAGGCCGGGCGCGGCCGCCCCGTCTACCTCCTGCACGACGGCCCACCCTACGCCAACGGCCCCATTCATCTGGGCCATGCGCTGAACAAAGGGCTGAAAGATTTTGTAGTCAAATCGAAGACCATGGCCGGCTTCGACGCGCCCTTCGTTCCCGGCTACGACTGCCACGGACTGCCCATCGAGATCAAGGTGGACGAACACCTGGGCCACAAGAAGCTGGAGATGCCCGCGCCCGCCGTCCTTGAGGCCTGTCGCGCCTACGCGCAGAAGTACATCGACCTGCAAACCTCGCAGTTTGAGCGAATTGGCTGCATTGGCCGCTGGGAAACGCCCTACAAGACCATGTCCCGCGACTACGAGGCCCACACTCTGGAGGCGTTTTACGGTTTTCTGGAGAAAGGCTTCGTCTATCGCGGCCTGAAGCCGGTCTACTGGTGCATCCACGACCGCACTGCGCTGGCCGAGGCCGAGGTCGAGTACGAGATGCACACCAGCCCCTCGGTTTATGTCCGCTACCGGTTGACGAGCGATCCGGCGGCAATAGATCCAGCGCTCAAGGGCAAGCAGGTTTCGACGATCATCTGGACCACCACTCCCTGGACCCTGCCCGCGTCGATGGCCGTGGCCTTCCATCCCGATTTTGAGTATGTGGCGCTGGCTACAGGAGAAGGCTCGGAGAGCCCGGTCTACATCGTCGCGGCTGAGCTGGCCGCCGCGGTTGCAGCCGAATGCAAGTTGAGCGAAACCAGAGAGTTGGCCCGCTTCAAGGGCAGCGTATTGGAGCGCGCCACCTTCCAGCATCCCTTCCTCGACCGCATCGTCCCGGGCGTGCTTGCCACCTACGTCACCGCTGACACGGGCACCGGCGCGGTCCACACCGCGCCTTCCCACGGCGCGGAAGACTTCTACTCCGGCCTGCGCTACGGCCTCGACCAGAGCTGCCATGTCGACGCCTCCGGCCGCATCCACGTGGACCCCAGCGCCTGGAACCGCAGCACCCCGCCTGCCTTCGAGGGCATGAAAGTCTGGGCCGCCAATCCCGTCATCGTCGCCATGATGGAAGAATCCGGCGCGCTGCTGGCCGTCGCCGATCTGGAACACTCTTACCCGCACTGCTGGCGCTGCCACCATCCGGTCATCTTCCGAGCGACTGAACAGTGGTTCATCGGCATGGAAACTCCGGTCAAACGCGCGGACGGCTCTGAGACCACCTTCCGCCAGCAGGCCATCGAGGAGATCGACAAGGTCGTCTGGGATCCCGCCTGGGGCAAGGAGCGCATCACCAACATGATCGCCACGCGCCCCGACTGGTGCATCAGCCGCCAGCGCATCTGGGGCGTGCCCATTGCGGTATTCCTGTGCAACGGCTGCAATCAACCGATCATCGACAAGGATCTCAACCGTTCCATCGTGGACCTTTTCGAACGCGAGGGAATTGAGGCTTGGCATTCAAGCGCTGCCGACAATTTACTAACAGAAGTCCTCAAGTTTGCGCATACCCTGGCTGGATCTGGAGATTGCTTCAATGCAGGGTTTCGAAAGGAAACCGACATCCTCGACGTCTGGTTCGACTCCGGCACAAGCTGGTATGCCGTCTGCGAATCCGACCCGGAGTTGAAGCCCGCTTATACCTCTTTCCAGAAAGAGAACGGCGCGAAGGTCCTCTATCTTGAAGGCGGTGATCAGCATCGCGGCTGGTTCCACTCTTCGCTGCTGACCTCGGTGGCTCTGCGCGGACGCGCGCCCTACTCGCACGTAGCAACCGCCGGCTGGACCCTGGACGAGCAGGGCCGGGCGATGAGCAAATCGCTGGGCAATGGCGTCGATCCGGTGGATATTGCCAACCGCATGGGCGGCGAGATCGTTCGCCTCTGGGTAGCCTCCATCGACTTCCGAGAAGATATGGCGGCCAGCGAAAACCTGATGCAGCGTTGCGCGGAGATTTACAAGAAGCTGCGCAACACCTTCCGATTTTTGCTGGGCAATCTGTCTGGCTTCAACCCTGCCACAGACAAGGTAGAAGAGCGGGAGCTCCTGCCGCTCGACCGCTACATGCTGGCCCGCACACGCGAGCTGACCGAGAATATTCTCGGCTGGTATGAGCGCTTCGAGTTTCATCGCGTCTACCACACGATCAACGAGTTCGCCATTGTGGACCTGAGCTCGTTCTATCTCGACGTGCTCAAGGACAGGATGTACACCTTTGCGCCTACAAGCCACGAGCGCCGCTCCGCGCAGACGGTGCTGTGGCAGATCACCGAGACGCTGGTGCGGCTGGTCGCGCCGATTTTGAGTTTTACGGCCGACGAGGTCTGGGAGTATCTGCCCAAGGTTGAGGGCCGGGAGGCTTCGGTGCATCTAGCCCAGTTCCCTGCCCCGGCGGAGATTTTCTCCGGAGAGCCGGCGAAGCTAATCGAAGAATGGAAGCAGATTTTCAAGATTCGAGAAGCTGCTCTTGGCGATCTCGAATTAGCCCGCCAAGAGAAAAAGATCGGGAAAAGCCTGGAGGCCGACGTCGAAATCGAAGCTGAAGGCGAGATACTAGACCTCTTACACACGCACGCAAACGGCCTCAAAGAAATACTGAACGTTTCTCAGGTCACCGTGATGGAGGGTTCCAAACGGCGCGGTCCTGTGTCGGAAGTCTACCTCTCGGTTATGCCCGCCACCGGCCACAAATGTGCCCGCTGCTGGAACTTCATGCCGGAAGTCGGCAACTATGGCGTTTGGCAGAACGTCTGCACCCGTTGCAGCGACGTGCTGAAGGAAATGAAGATCGCTCCGCCCGCGGAGGCCGCCCAATGAGCAATTGCTCCGTGCCCCATCCATTCGCCTTTTTTCTGGCGAATGGGAGGGATACCACAAAATTCAACCGGAACGTTGTTCACACGGAGGCTGCCCAATGAAATTCACAGCGCCCCGCCGCCTGCACTGGCTGTTGCTTCTCTCCGCGGTCATCATCTTTCTTGACCGGCTGACCAAGACCTGGGTCACGATTCGCATTCCGTACGGCGGCGCAATTCCGGTCATCCCGCGCGTTCTGCGCATCACGCACTGGACCAACGAAGGCGCGGCCTTTTCGCTCTTCGCTAACACTGCCTCGCCGCAAACGGTCCGCTGGACGCTGATCTGCTTCTCATCTCTGGCGGCGATCATGGTTCTCTTTCTCATGGTGCGCCTCGGCGATCGCATCACCCTGACCACCGTTGCCCTGGCGCTGATTTTTGCCGGAGCGCTGGGCAATGTACACGACCGCATCGCCTACGGCTCAGTGGTGGACTTCATCGAGGTCCACATCTTCACCTATCATTGGCCCGACTTCAACATCGCCGACTCGTCTGTCGTGATCGGCGCCTGCCTGCTTCTGCTCGACTCGCTGCTGCCTAAAAAAGGCGTAGAATAACTACTCAACTTCACGTTCACGAGGATTCCATGAAGTCTCCAGTTTTCACTCCCTCCGTACGCATTTTTTTTGCGGCATCGGCCGCTTTTTTCTGCTTTTTTCTGTCTCCCGTAAACGCCCAGCGGCTCACCCAGACCGTCCGCCCGGAGAGCTACACGCTTACCCTTACGCCCGACCTCAAGGCCGCGACCTTTTCCGGCGTCGAGTCGATTATCGTGAACCTAGCCGAGCCGACGGACTCGATCACACTGAACGCCGCCGAGATCGCCTTTGAAGGCGTGACCGTGACCGCCGGCGGCAAAGAGCAGAAGGCCACCGTCTCGCTCGACAAGAATAAGCAGCAAGCCACCTTCACCTTCGCGGAAAAGCTGCCCGCGGGCAAGGCAACGCTGGCCATTCACTATACCGGCATCCTCAACAACGAGCTGCGCGGCTTTTATCTCTCCAAGACGGCCAAGCGCAACTACGCCGTCACCCAGTTTGAGTCCACTGACGCGCGCCGCGCCTTTCCTTCGTTCGACGAGCCGGCCTTCAAAGCCACCTTCGATATTTCGCTGGTGGTCGATAGCGGCGACACGGCCATCTCGAATGGAGAGATCATTGCCGACACGCCCAGTCCCATTGCGGGCAAGCACACGCTCAAGTTTGCCACCACACCCAAAATGTCCACTTACCTTGTAGCCTTTCTGGTCGGCGACTTCCAATGCACCACGGGCGAATCCGACGGCGTGGCCATCCGCTCCTGCTCCACGCCCGACAAGGTCGCGCTCACGCCTTATAGCGTTGATGTCGCCAAGTACGTGCTGCATTACTACAACAACTACTTCGGCATTCCCTACCCGCTCAAGAAGCTTGACCTGATCGCCCTGCCCGACTTCGAGGCCGGCGCGATGGAAAACTTCGGCGCCATCACCTTTCGCGAGACCGAGCTGTTGATCGACCCCAAAACCGCCTCCGTCCGCGCCAAGAAGGAAGTAGCCCTGACTATCGCCCACGAGATGGCCCATCAATGGTTTGGCGACCTGGTGACCATGCAGTGGTGGGACAACATCTGGCTCAACGAGGGCTTTGCCACCTGGATGGAAAACAAGCCCGTGGCCGCCATGAATCCAGAGTGGAATATTGACCAATTCGTGGTCTCGGGCATAGACGGCGTGCTCAACATCGACGCGCAGCCCACCACCCGCGCCATCCGCGCCAAGGCCGATACCCCCGACCAGATCAACCAGATGTTCGACGGCATCTCCTACGGCAAGGCCGCCGCCGTGCTGCTCAGCGTGGAGAACTACCTGGGCGAGGAGACCTTCCGCCAGGGCGTGCACAACTACCTGGCCGCTCACCGCTACGCGAACGCGACCGCGGAAGACTTCTGGGGCGCGCAGACCGCGACCAGCCACAAGCCTGTGGACAAGATCATGGAGAGTCTTGTGGCTCAACCGGGCGAGCCTATCCTCACCCTCGGCGAGCCAGCCAACGGCAAGGTTGCAGTCAAGCAGAAGCGATTCTACCTCAGCCCCAGCATTCAGGCGGACCCCGCGCAGAAATGGACGCTCCCGGTCTGCTTCAAGACTGAGGCCGGCCAGCAGTGCGAGCTTCTCACTCCCGCTGACTCTGCATTGAAAGCGCCCGCAGGCTCGCTGTTCTTCGCCAATGCCGGCGGTAAAGGCTACTACCGCAGCGCCTATCCGCCTAGCCTCTATGCGGCGCTGGTGACTCATGTGGAATCCACTCTCACACCCGCTGAGCGCATCAGCCTGATCGGCGACGAGTGGGCGCAGGTGCGCTCCAACAAGGCTCCCATCGGCGACTTCCTTGATCTGGCGGCGGCCGTCAAAGCCGATCCCAGCGCGGAGGTGGTGGACGAGGCCATGGAAGGAATCGTTACGGCCTACACGCGGGTTGCGGCCACTGCGGATGAGCGCGCCGCGCTCGCGGCCTGGATTCGCTCGACCTATGCTCCGGAGTACGCCAAGCTAGGCCCGCCCGTCGAATCCGACTCGGCCAACACGCGCGAGTTGCGCGCCGAACTCTTCGGCCTCCTTGGCCACCGCGGCAAGGATCCTGTCGTCCTCGCTCAGGCGCGGGAAATTGCGGCTAAGTATCTGGGCGATCCCAGCTCCGTCGATGCCACCCTCGGCCAGACCGCCCTCGCCATTGCCGCCGGCAACGGCGACGCTGCCCTCTTTGACCGCTTGCAGCAGATCTCTCAGACCTCGGCCAATCCTGACTTCCAGGAGGGCGCGCTGCGCTTGCTGGCCACGTTTGAGGACCCCGCGCTGGTCCAGCGCTCCCTCGACTACGCCGTCTCCGGCAAGGTCCGCAACCAGGACGCGGTTATCCAGTTTGCCATCGCCCTCCAGATCGACGAAAACAGAGAACAGGCGTGGAAGTACATCCAGAACAACTGGGACAAGGTGCAGGCACAGTTCACCACTGAGATGGGCGCCATCCTGGTGGGATCCACAGGCAGCTTCTGCTCCGTCGAGGCCCACAACGAGGTGAAGAGCTTCTTCTCCACGCACAAGGTGGCCGCCTCAGATATGGCCCTCAGGCACGCTCTCGAGAGCATCGACGGTTGCGTCGAGTTGCGCATCCTCCAGGAGCCGAACCTGAAGCAGTGGCTGGCCGCACAACCTAAACCGTAGTCAGTTACACCGTATCCGGGTGCCCCACCCTCGCCGCGTATTTGATTTTTGCGGCTAGGGTGGGATTCCCACAACTACAGCTACTTATCGGAATTCAATGATTCTCACTCCGATTCGCTACTATAAGACTTATGCCGAAATTTGCGCCAGGCCAGACCCTGCTCTTTGACGCCGACGATACGTTGTGGGAGAACAACGTCTACTTCGAGCGCGCCATCGCCGCCTTCATCAGCTATCTGAATCACCACGAGTACACGCCCGCCGAGGTGCGCCAGGAGCTGAACACCGCCGAGCGCGAGACCATTCTCTCGCACGGCTACGGCCTTTCGAGTTTTTCTCGCTCGCTGCTCACCTGCTTTGAGCGGCTCAGCCCCGCGCCGATGACCGGCGAAAAGCGCCAGCGTATTGAGGGCTTCGCCCGCTCCATCGCCGAGCAGGAGATCGAGCTGCTCCCCTGCGTCGCTGAGACACTGGCTGAGCTGGCCACGCGCCACCGGCTCATCCTCATGACCAAGGGCAACCACGCCGAGCAGGCCGACAAGCTGACTCGCTCCGGCCTTGCCTGTTATTTTTCGGCGGTTGAGATTCCCTCCGAAAAAGACCCTTCAACCTACCGCGAAGTCCTCCATCGCCATGAACTCGCACCGCACACTAGTTGGATGATCGGCAACAGCCCCAAAAGCGACATCAACCCCGCCCTCGCCGCCGGCCTCAACGCCGTCTTCCTCTTCCACAAAGACACCTGGGTTCTGGAACACGCCGCGCTCGATGCGGCGCCGGAAGGTCAACAGTTAATCGAACTCGATTCCTTCGCGAAGCTCTGTGCAATCTTTTAAGCGTTGGCGGCAATCTGGTACTCGCTCTGAACCAATCCGCTTGGATAATACCGAGTCGCAATATGCTGGAGCCGGATGTCACTCGGCAAGGCGCCGAAGAGAGGTATTCCTTCTCCAATGAGTACAGGTACGCGAGTGATAATGAGGCGTTGAATGAGTCCCGCGCACAGGAACCTTTGAATTGTGATCCCGCCGTCGATGTAGAGGTGGTGCGCACCACTGGCAGCAAGTTGAGCAACGATCTCAGCAGGAGGCCCGGCCATTTGTTCAGCAGTGCCTCCTACGACGGCGGACAAGTCGACAGGGCGGCTACTCAAGACAACTACGCGCTTGCCGCCATACGGCCAGGCACCAAAGGTCAGAACTGTCTCGAAGGTCTTGCGACCTATCACAATCACATCAACGCTGGCAAAAAACTCGTTGTAGCCGTGGGGTTCGCCGCCGCCCTCCGGCAGCCAGTCGAGTTCGCCGTTCGTTCGCGCAATGAATCCGTCGACGCTCGTGCCGATAAAGACAGATACCATCATCGTAGACTCCTCGCACTTGGTCGCCTAAGTGGTATATCCGGCCCCCGGTAGGCGCTGACGAAGAATAGCGCAAATCGTTGAAGCCGGCATACTATTTGTCGTTCTTTCAGTAGCCTTGAAACGAATCGAGCTTTCAAAACCGTTACCTAGCGCTTGCGGTCAACTGCTTTAGATCGGCCAGCACCTGCTCCGGCGTCCACTCGTTGCCCGGATAAAAGCGCACCACCTTGCCGTCGGGGCCGATCAGCGTGGTCGAGAGCGTGTGGGTGATCGTCGAGTCCGCATTGTTAGTCATTCCCAGATCAAAGAATTTCGCCATCTCGGCGAGCTCCGGCTTCTGGGGTACGGCAAAATCCCAATGCGCAAAGGCGTTCTTCGCGTCGCTGCCAATATACGTCACGCCATAGGCCCTGAGCCGTTCCGGCGTGTCGTGCTCCGGGTCAAAGCTGACCGAGAGCAGATGCGTCTTGGCATAAAGCGCGGGGTTAGCCGCTAACAGCTTATCCAGAGAGGCAAAGTTGCGCGTCACTCTGGGGCAGAACTCGGGCGAGGGGCAGCGCGTGTAGATAAACGTGATCACCAGCGACTTGCCGTGAAACTGGGCGAGATGAATCGGCCGGCCGTCCTGGTTGCGCAGCTTGAAGTCCGGCGCCTCGTCTCCCGGCGCCGGCACATGATAGGAGACCGCGGGCCGGTAATCGGGCTTGGCCTGCGCCACCACAACGATGTGATCCAGCAGCACATCCGCATCCGGGTCCTGCGAGACCAGCAGGTCGGAGGTGATCACATCGCCCGGATGCAACTCGCCCAGGATGCTCGTGTCCTTCAGCTTGTAGGGCATGGTCATGGCCTCCATGAAGCCGGGAATGGCCTCATGGTTCACCGTCACCTCGCCCTTGGCGGCATCGGTTGAGACTACCTTGCCGCGCAGATGGTAGACCTTGAAGTTTTGACTGGAGGTTGGCTGCGAGGGCGGCTTCTGGCCGGAGTGGCAGCCGGCCAGCACGAGAAGAGCGAGCAGAGAGGAAGCAAGCAATCGACGCATCACAGACTCAGTGTACAACCACCTGCGGTGGGGCCAACTGCTCGCTATTCGCTCGCTGGAGATTTTTTGAAGGTTCGGAATCACAGCATCAGAGAGTGCGTTTAAACAGCGGCGTGGCGATAAGCAGCGTGCCGAAGCCGAAGACAAAAAGAAAGAACAGGTCGAACTGTATCGCAGCAAAGCCGCCGTCTTTGAGGATGATGGCTTTGAAGCCGTGTATGACATACGTGAAAGGATCGACGACCGCCAGGGCGCGAAGCCAGGCGGGGAAGGAGGCGATCGGATACATGGCGCCGGAGGGGTAAAAGAGCAGCGTGTTGAGAACGCCGAACATGGCGCGGGGAACGAGCGGATCGTCGACGCGCACCATGAGCAGAAACATCATGCCGTTAAATGCGATGGAGGATGCCAGGATAAGGCATAGGAGTTCAACCAGCACCTGGGGATGGAAGATGACTCCCAGGCCGGCCATCAGCGAGCCGATGACGGTGAGCGAGATTCCGGCCAGCGTGGCCTTGATTGCGCCGGCCAGATTCATGCCGAAGACTAACTCCAGCTTGGTAATGGGAGTTACAAGATAGCCCTCGTGAACGCCACGGGCCTTGTCGTCGATGTATAACATGCCGCCGCCGATCATCACCGAGATATACATGGCCAGGGCAATGGTGGCGGGAAGCAGAAACTTCATGTAGTTGACATAAGGGTAAAGCTCGACGATTTCGAGGGCGATCTGGCTGGCGAGGCGGGGCTGGATGACGGGGGTAGTGAGCGCTGAGACTACTAACTGCATCTCGGCCTCGATGCTGCTGGAGCTAAATGGGTCAGTGTTATCAA
>JBAVYF010000508.1:0-2556 GCA_049698655.1 Occallatibacter sp.
CTCACGATCATCCCGAAATTTCGATGCACACGCACTCGCTTGCCGAGTACATGAAATGCATCAATCGCGGCGACTGGCAGGGCGTGGCTGAACTGATGCTCTCCTCGGCCGGCAAGCTCGCCAAGACCGGCGCCGATTTCCTGATCTGTCCCGACAACACGATCCACCAGGAGCTTCCTTTGGTTGCCTCGCGTTCGACGTTGCCCTGGTTGCACATCGCAGAGATCGTCACCGCGCGGGCCGCCGAGCGCAACTTCAGGCGCGTCGGTCTCACCGGCACGCGCTGGCTCGTCGAGAGCGAGGTTTACCCGGAAAAGCTCGCCGCGCGAGGACTGGATTGCATTCGCCCGAACGCAACCGAACGCGAAGAAATCAATCGCATCATCATGGAGGAACTTGTTTACGGCGTCTTCAAGCCTGAGTCGCTCGCGTGCTTCCAACGCGTCATAGGCCGCATGAAAGACGAGGGCTGCGACGCCGTCGTGCTCGGCTGCACCGAAATCCCACTGATCGTCGACGATTCGAATTCCCCGCTGCCCACGCTTGATTCCACCCGCTTGCTTGCGCGGGCTGCACTGCGCCGCGCGGTTGAAGGCTACTCCGGCGGCGGATAGAAGGGCAGCTTGTCGTTCTTCTGGTTGGCGCGGCGGATGGTGATGTCGTCGAGCAAGAGCGCCGGGGCGAGGACAGTCTCCGGCACCTCGCCGAAGTAGTTGGCGAGCCACAACTCCTTGCCTGCGGCCACCACGCCGGAGCGCAGCGCACGCTGATCCAGATCGTTCAGCACCGCGCCTCGCACCAGTTCGCGCTTGCCGTCGGGGCTCACGCGGTAGAGCAACCGGGGCGACAGATTTGGGCCCATGGTGGCTGCATAATAGACACTTTTCAGCCCGCGATCCCTGGCCATTTCCTGCAGCTTGCGGTTCAACTCCTCATCCGGCAATCCATCACGCGAGGTTATTTTCAGTACGCCGATGACCGGCTTAGATGCGACGGCAACTCCGGCGCGCCCGTGGCCGTTCGATAGCGGAAAGTCGCGCACCGGCTCGCGGCCGATCAGATAATTTTCCAACCGGCCGGCGACAACCAGCTTGACCGCCTGCGCGGGAACGCCCTCGTCGTCCACGTCGTAGGCCCCCACAAGGCCCTTGCCGTTATAGCTCTTCAGGCTGGGATCATCGACTACATCAAGGAACTCGGGCAGCACGCGCGCATGATAACTCGACGCGAACGGCCCGTTGGTGCGCGCCTCGGTGCCCAGCTTGGGCCGAGTGGCTGCCAATTCGGTAGACAGCAGGGAGGTCATGGTGTCGGCGCCAGCGTCGGAACTGAGCAGCAACGGGCCGTGATACTCCTCCTCCACCAGCGGCGCCTTGCGCAGATCGGTGAGCGAGGATATCAGCGCGACGGCCTTTTTCTCGAAGGCCGCCGGTGAATCCAGGTCCTTGAGCGCGGTCCCGGCCGTCGAATAGGAGCGGTCCAGCCTCATGCCGTCGGCAGCCTGCGTCCCCACCCCGAAAGCTTCAAAGTAATAACGCGCCGATTTGCGCGTGATGGTGCCTTCGCTCGTGACCAGCCAGGTTGTCGTCACCCGCGCGGTAAAACTTCCAGCGGAGTAATGCACGTCGCGCTGGCCGTCCTTGACGGCGGCATCAGTCCGGTAGAGCCCGCTGTCCCGCGCCACGCGCGCCTCCCACGCAGCCTCGTCCACCTTCAGCTTGAGCGGCTCGGCCAATGAGATCACCGGCGTCTCTTTGCTGAAGTCGTCGGCCTGAGGAGGCGTTTCGACCTGCTTCAACGCGGCCTGCTTCTGCGCGTATTCCGCGAGAGCGTTCTTGTACGCCTGATCGGTGGCCGCCCACAGCGCCGACCGCACCGCAATCGGATCGTCGTCCAGAGCAGTCATTTGAATTGCGCCGTCGCCCCGGCCTCCGGAGCTGTCGGTCTTGTAGTCGCCCACCCGCACCGTCACGCGCGCCACGCGCCCGCGACTGCGCTGGGAGCCTTCGCTCGCCCCAAACGCCGCCTTGGTCTCGAAGTTGTCCACCTCTTCGATGCGGTACTGAATGAAGAACGGTTTTGCAAAATCCTTCAACTGCAACTGGGTTTTGCTGCGGTCCAGCTCTGTGAGCATGGCCTTCAGCAAGGGGTCTTTTTCGGCGTCGGCGCGGGTGGGCTGGGCCGCGCTCATCCACGGCGCGCACACGCAAACCCCCAGCAATCCAACTCCAGCCCACATCCCAACCGAACGAATCGACTTCATAACGCCCCTATCTTTCGACCCCTGTTCATTAAACCCTAGTCCCTAAGTCCCGAGTCCCTGGATACTGACCACTGTTCACTGTTTTTCCGCCGCCGGAATCGGCAATATCGGCGGCCGCGCGGTGCCTTGCGGCTGGCGCTGGGTTTCCATATCTTTCACCAGCATGGCCGGGGCCACCGCGCTGACCGGAATGGTGCCCGACTCCGCGCCGCACTCGCCATTGAAGACCTCATACTTGTCGCCCGTATCCAGGATGCTCTTCATGGCCGCCAGCGGAGTGCCCACAATGTTTA
>JBAVYF010000509.1:0-6363 GCA_049698655.1 Occallatibacter sp.
TCACCGTCGTGGAGAAGCGCCGCATGCCTGTCACCACAGAGTTCCGTGGCCACCTGCTCGAGCAGAACCACGCGCTGAATCAGGTGAAGGTCGGCTTCGACGCCGACGGCGATCTCTCCGTCCGCACCGACTCCTCGCTGCGCCTCTGCGATGCGCGCGGCTTCTACAATATCGTCACCCAGGTCAAGAACGCCTCCGACGATATCTACGGACAGATCGAGTCCCAACTGTTGCCCTAGAGCATTGCATCGGTTGCCAGGCGCCTCAGGTCTCGCCTTAGTGACCTGGGAGTCCACCTGTTTCAATCAGCCTCGCATTAGTTGCGTACCCAACTACGCCCGGATAAACGCTAGCAGGTCAGCGTTTACCTGGTTCTTGAGGGTCGAGCACAGCCCGTGCGGAGCGCCCGGATAGACTTTCAGCGTCGATCCTTTCACCAGCGCGGCCGTCAGCAATGCCGAGTCGTTGATAGGCACTATCTGATCGTCGTCGCCGTGCAGGATCAGCGTCGGCACGTCGATCTTCTTCAGGTCTTCTGTAAAGTCAGTCTCTGAGAACGCCTTGATGCAGTCCAGCACCCCCTTGAATCCCGCCGCCATCCCTTGCAGCCAGAACGCGTCCTTCAGCCCTTGCGAAACTGACGCTCCCGGCCGGTTGGCCCCATAGAACGGAACCGTCAAGTCCTTGAAGAACTGCGAGCGGTCGGCCAGAACGCCGCTGCGAATATCGTCGAAAGTTTTTATCGGCAATCCGCCGGGATTGCCGGCGGTCTTGAGCATCAATGGCGTTACAGAACCGATAAGCACCGTCTTGATTACGCGGCTGGTCCCATGGCGGCCGATATAGCGCGCCACCTCGCCCCCGCCGGTCGAGTGCCCCACGTGAACCGCGTCCTTCAGCTCCAGCGCCTCGGTCAGCGCCGCAAGGTTGTCGGCGTAGGTGTCCATATCGTTGCCATTCCAAGGCTGGCTCGAGCGCCCATTGCCACGCCGGTCATGCGCAATCGTGCGGTATCCGTGCGAGGCCAGAAACACCATCTGGTCTTCCCAGGCATCCGCATCCAGCGGCCAACCATGACTGAAGACCACGGGCTGACCCGCCCCCCAGTCCTTAAAATAGATTTGCGTTCCGTCTTTCGTCGTAATTGTGGGCATTGGAATCTCTCCTTGTACGGTTTTGTTCGGTTCGCATTGCGTGGGGGAATCTTGTTTGCCGTGGTTGAAGTTGAATCGCTGTTCGGTCCAGAACTTTATTGAAACGGGTAGCCAGCTGTTATGTCTGAGCTTTCTTGTCCATTGATCTAGGTGACGGGGCCCCCACCCTTGAACCAGCCAAAATGCTTGGGTGCCGCATCCCTTTCGCGGCTTTTGAGGGAAAAATGCGAAAAGGGCAGGTAGCCTCTCCCGCGCAAATCATTTTGCTCCCAGGCCCCGCGTATGCTCTCCTACTACTACCCGCCCATGCTCAGACGATTAGAAACCTACTTTGAATTCACGCGCCTGGGAACCAACTGGCGCACCGAGATTCTGGCCGGCGTCACCACCTTCCTGACCATGGCCTACATCGTGCTGGTCAATCCGGCGATCCTGGCCGCTGCTGGAATGCCGCTCGCCGCGGTCACCGCGGCCACCTGCCTATCTGCTGGTTTTGCTTCGATCATGATGGGCATTGTCGCGCGCTATCCCATCGCGCTCGCACCCGGCATGGGCCTCAACGCCTACTTCGCTTACACCGTCTGCATCAAGATGCATGTGCCCTGGCAGACTGCCCTGGGCGCGGTCTTCCTCTCCGGCGTCCTCTTTCTGGCGCTGACTGCCGTGGGCATCCGGCAGATGATCCTGCGCGCCATTCCACACGAGCTGTACGCAGCCGTGGCTGGCGGCATTGGGCTTTTCATCGCCCTCATCGGCTTTCAAAAAGCCGGCCTGGTAGTGGGCGACCCGAACACCCTGCTCAGCCTGGGCAACATCCGCAACCCCACCGCGGCGCTGGCTCTCGCCGGGCTGCTTCTCATGGTCGCGCTCGAAGTGAAGAAGGTTCGCGGCGCAATCCTGATCGGCGTACTCACCATCACTGCCCTCGCCTGGGTGCTGGGCCTGGCGCACTGGACGCCCGCCGCCGGAGGCCTTTCGAGCCTGGCTGCCACAGCCTTCCAGCTCGACATTCGCGGCGCGCTCAACAAGGGTCTGCTGGAGATCGTCTTCATCTTCTTTTTTGTGGACCTTTTCGACAACCTCGGCACGCTGGTCGCCGTCACCAAGAGGGCCGGACTGATCGAAGCCGACCACTCGATTCCCCGGCTGAATCGCATCCTCTTCACCGATGCCACGGCCACCGTCTTCGGCTCGTTGACGGGAACTTCGACCGTGACGAGTTACGTGGAGTCGACGGCCGGCGTAGCTGCCGGAGGCCGAAGCGGCGTCACCGCCATCGTGACTGGAGTGTTGTTTCTGATCGCCATCGGCGCGGCGCCGTTTGTGGGCATCGTGCCCCCGGCCGCCACAGCCCCGGCGCTCATCCTGGTGGGCTCAATGATGCTCGCGACCATCAGCGAAATTCGCTGGCGCGAGCCGCTGATTGCCGTTCCCGCCTTTCTCACCCTGGTGCTCATCCCCTTTACTTTCTCCATCGCCAACGGACTGGGCTTCGGCATCATCGCATGGGCCGCGCTGCACCTGGCTACCGGCAAACTCCGCCAGCAGGACTGGCTGCTCTACCTGCTGGCCGCGCTGTTTCTCGTCCGCTTTATTTACCTGGGCGCAAGCTGACCGGCAAGGCCTTGAAGGGCACAAGCTGCGGTATACTCGTTGCCAGTACAAGCCGGGGACTCATTCATGTTTACTCTTGAGAATTTTCTTGAAAACACGACGGCGCAGGCCATTGTTCTGGCGATTGCGAGCTATCTGGCCATGGCCTGGAGCGCGCGTATTCTGGCCCGCCGCAAAGACAAACTGGAGTTGGTGAACCGGCGTCTCAACGAGTTCTACGGACCGCTCTACATCGCCTTGCAGGCAGGCAATATCGCCTACCGGTCGCTGCTCAAAAAACAAGGCAAAAAGCAGAGCTTTCCCATCCTCGACAGCGAGATGAAGGAGTGGATGCTGTGGATGACCACCATCTTCATGCCTCTCAACGATATTCGCGAGAAGATCATCATCGAGAAGGCCTACCTCATCGTCGAGGAGCAGATGCCGCATTGCCTGCTCGACTTTGTGACCCACGTTGTGGGTTATAAGGCGGTGCTGGCCAAGTGGGCCGAAGGCGACTACAGTGAGCGCCGCTCCACTATCGGCTGGCCGCCGGAGTTCGACATTTATGTGGAACGCTCCTATGCCGCCCTCAAAGCCCAGCAGACCCGGCTGCTGCATGGCTCGCTCTGGAGACTCTGGCACCAGCTTTTCGATGGCAAGCGAAGTTAAGACAGCTAACAGTCAACAGTTGGCGGTAAGCAACAATTGATTGGGCATATCACAACTGACAACTTAGAACTTTTCGCTGTCTACTGTCTGCTGTTCACTGTCGTCAATATCTGTAATTCTCCGCCTTATACGGCCCTTCGACGGCCACGCCCAGATACTCGGCCTGCTTTGCGGTCAGCGTGGTCAGCTTCACGCCGATCTTATCAAGATGCAGTCGCGCCACTTCCTCGTCCAGCTTTTTGGGTAGAACATAGACGCCGACCTTGTAACTGTCCTTCTTCTCCCACAGGTCGAGCTGCGCCAGCGTCTGGTTGGCAAAGCTGTTGCTCATCACGAAGCTCGGATGCCCCGTCGCGCAGCCCAGATTCACGAGCCGCCCTTCGGCCAGCACGAAGATGCTGTGGCCGGCCTGATTCGGACCTGCGGGGAAGGTGTACATATCCACCTGCGGCTTGATGTTGAGCTTCTTCACGCCCGGCTCCTGGTTGAGCCGGTCCATCTGGATTTCGTTGTCGAAGTGGCCGATGTTGCAGACAATCGCCTGGTCCTTCATCCGCTTCATGTGATCGAGTGTGATGATGTCCACGTTGCCGGTGCAGGTGACGTAGATGTCGCCGCGGCCCAGCGTGTCTTCCACCGTCGCCACCTCGAAGCCCTCCATCGCCGCCTGCAGCGCGTTGATGGGGTCGATTTCAGTCACGATGACGCGCGCGCCCATACCGCGCAGCGAGTGGCTCGAGCCCTTGCCCACATCGCCGTAGCCGCAGATGACGGCGACCTTGCCCGCAACCATCACATCGGTCGCTCGCTTGATGCCGTCGGCCAGCGATTCGCGGCAGCCGTAGAGGTTGTCAAACTTCGACTTGGTCACCGAGTCGTTCACGTTGATGGCCGGCACCAGCAGCTTGCCCTGCTCCATCATCTTGTACAAGCGATGCACGCCGGTCGTCGTCTCTTCAGAAACGCCGCGCCACTCTTTTGCAACCTTGTGCCAGTGCTGCGGATCTTCGGCATAAACCTTCTTGAGCAAATCCTTAATGACTTGCTCTTCGTGGTTCGATGCCGCGCCGTAAACCCACTTGTCGCCCTCTTCCAGCTCATAGCCTTTGTGAATCAACAGCGTCACGTCGCCGCCGTCGTCCACCACCAGTTGCGGACCCTTACTTTCGTTTCCTGGGCCGCCCTTGTGGCTGAGCGCCGCCAGCGTGCAATCCCAGTACTCCTCCAGCGACTCGCCTTTCCACGCAAAAACCGGAACGCCCGTCGCCGCAATCGCCGCGGCGGCATGATCCTGTGTCGAGAAGATGTTGCAGCTCGCCCAGCGCACCTCAGCGCCCAGGCTGGTCAGCGTCTCAATCAGCACCGCCGTCTGAATCGTCATGTGCAGCGAACCAGTGATGCGCACACCGGCCAGCGGCTTGGCCGCCGCGTGCTTGTTGCGGATCGACATCAAACCCGGCATCTCCTGCTCGGCGATGGCGATCTCCTTACGGCCCCAATCGGCCAGCTTGAGGTCGGCAATCTTGTAATCCGTTGCGGTGGTTTCCAGCGTTGACGTTGCCATAAATGGTGAATGCTCCTGACCCTTTAAGAATATCATTCTTGGGATTCGGAGCTGGTGTAGTCCGCCACACAGATGGTCGTTTATAAGTTTTGAAAGGGCACGACTTCAGTCGTGCCGCAAATGCAGTAAAAATATTGCCTGGCTTTAGCCCCGGAGGAAATCTCCACTTGTGTAAATCCACTTGTTGAGAACTTCCTTAAAGTTTCGCGCCTTCGGCTTCCAGCAGCTGACTCTTGCGCTCCACGCCCCAACGATAGCCAGTGAGCGAGCCACTGGCTCCGACAACGCGATGGCACGGGACCACCACGGCCACGCGATTGGTGGCGCAGGCGCGGGCCACGGCGCGGGTCGCCTTGGGATTGCCCAGCTCGCGCGCCAACTGGCTGTAGCTGCGCGTCTCGCCGCGCGGAATCTGGCGCAGTGCCTGCCAAACGCGCAGTTGAAACGCCGTCCCTCGCAAATCCAGAGGAACCTGCGGTGCGGCCACCTGCGGTGCGGCCTTCCTTTCGCCCGCGCCTGTCTGTCCGCTCACCACGCGCAGCGCCGCTTCCACCATCGTCGCCAGCGACGGATCGCGCTTCAGCGTGGCCAAAGGAAACTCCTCGCGCAGGCTTGCCTCAGCCTCAGCTTTTGTTCCCGCGAGCGACAGCCAGCACATCCCGCGCGCGGTTGCTCCCACGATCACCCAACCGTAAGGTGAACGCGCGGCGCACCAGCCGATCTGCTCGCCGTTGCCGCCTTTGGCAAAGCGTGCGGGTGTCATGCCCAGTTGCGCGCCGTCATAGCCACGGCTCGATGAACCAAATCCGGCGTTGTAGATAGCGTTGGTCACAGACTCTCCTTGTTTGAGCGCCCCACGCAGGCTGGTGGCGCGCAGCGCTCGTTGATATTGCAGCGGGCTCGCGCCCATCTTCTCTTTGAAGAGCCGCTGCACGGTGAAGGGGCTCAAGTGGACAAGCCGGCCAAGCTCGGCCAGCGGGACCGAGCGGTCGAGATTGCCCTCAATGTGTTCTCGGATCTTCTCCAAAGCGCTGCTCTGTGCAGTGGTGGGTTTGCAGCGTTTACAGGGTCGAAATCCCGAAGCCCGCGCCTCGTCCGCCGAGCGAAAGAAGCGGACATTGGTCCGCAGCGGTCTGCGGCTCGTGCAGCTAGGCCGGCAGAAGACGCCGGTGGTCGTGACCGCATAGAAAAAAGCCGCGGCCGGGTCACGTGCCAGAACTTGTTTCCAGGACGTCTCAGGGTCGACTGCCGCTGCGGGTCTGTCAGGTAGCGCGTGTTGGAGTTTGCCGCTCATGAGAACCATAGTCGCCTATCAGCGGCCCAATGGGCTACCCGATTCTTGCGCGCAATTCGGGATTATTTGGAACACAAATCTATGTA
>JBAVYF010000510.1:0-2185 GCA_049698655.1 Occallatibacter sp.
AGCGTAGCCGAAGGGGATCTGCGGTTGTTCTTCAATCAACTTCTGACTCACCATACTATTGATCCGGCCCAGAAGTTTTGAAACGCTGTGCCCCATCCATTCCGCGCTTTTTGCGGAATGGGTGGGAGGGAGTGTTGCATTTCTTTGGGGCCGGATCAGTAGCAAACTTCCCATCTGCCGTTGCAACTCAAACGAGGAACCTGCGCGACACAGGTTCCTCAGACCAGCGTGACCGGGACTCCACACAAAACATTGCAAAAAAGGTATAATATCCGAATGCGATGGGCCGTTGGCTTTTTGAATGAGGAAATCAAGGAGGCGCTCGACGCTCTCCCTCCGGATATTCGAGCCAGCTTTCAGCGCATTGTGGAGCTGATTCAGGCCCACGGCCTGGAGCGGATACGCGAGCCTTACCTGAAGCATCTGGAGGGGCCGCTCTGGGAGATGCGTTTGAAGGGCAGAAGCGGAATTGCCCGCGCGATCTACGTTACGGCAACAGGTATGCGCATCGTGGTCGTCCATGTCTTTGCCAAAAAGACTCAGAAGACACCGCGAAAGGAAATCATGCAAGCCCTGAAGAAGGCCAAGGAGGTTCAATGAAGCCAAGATTTATTCCCGTTGAAGAGTCTTTCGCGCAGTGGAAGAAAGACCCGAAGTACGTTACGGCCTATGATGCGCTGGAGAACGAGTTTGCCCTTGCATCGGCAATGATCAAGGCGCGGGGGGATGCGGATATGACGCAGGAGCAGGTTGCCCGTGCGATGGGGACGACACAGGCAGTGGTTGCCCGGCTGGAAAGCGGCAAGGTGCTGCCATCGACGCGCACACTGGAACGATTTGCGAAAGCCACTCGCACGCGGTTGCGCATCAGCTTCTTCCACCCCAGCGTCGACGACCTGTCGCTGGGTGCCCCGGCTTCGCGCGGGAAACCTTGAGCCCCGAAGCCATCCGCTGAAACAAAGTGGGCTTTGCTCGTTTCTCATTTTCCGCCGAAGAAGTCGATAGAATATAGGTAGAGACTTTGACAATGCGGCTGTTTTCCAGAAATTTCTCGCTGTTGTTGGCTCCGGCGCTGCTGTTGGCGGCCGGTTGCGGCGGCGGTCTGGTCACGGCAAATTCCTCGAATACAGCTTTTTCCGTCACTCCCGGCGCGGCCGCCATCGACACCAATTGCACCGGCTGCAACGCGGCCAATGCCAGCGGCGGCTCTGGTGGGGCTTATGTCCAGTTCGCGGCCATCCAGACGAACGGCAGCCCGACGGAGGTCACCTGGTCGGTCTCCGGCGGAGACGCGACGAGCGGACCGGGGAGCATCAACGCCAGCGGCCAGTACACGCCGCCCAGCTATCTCACCGCCGACCGCGCCGAGGTGGTGGTGACCGCGACGCTGGAAGCGAATCCCAGCCTCCGCGCCAGCTCCGTGCTGACCGTGACGCCGGGATTCCTGCAGCCGCTGACGCCGGAGAATGTGGCCCTGGGCGCCAATGGCACGGTCGTTATCACCGGCATTCTGGCCGAGGCGGGCGGCACAGCCGGCATTCACTTCGAGTTGGCCAGTTCGGCAAACGGGCAAGTCCCAGCCCAGTCCGGCACTCAGGGCTCGCTGAGCGCGGTGAGTTGCCAGCGCGACAGCAGGGCCTTCACCTCCTGCACGGTCACCTATTCTGCACCATCTTCGGTGCAGACTACCGGCGCGACGTATGTGGTGGCCACGGTGAGCGGGGCTTCATCCGGTTCAGGGTCCAGTTCCAGGGCTGCTTCCGTGGTGCTGGTGAACACGGCTGGCGTGTCGAGCAATCCTGCCACACATCAGGCGCAGTTGCCGGCGGCGGTCCTGCTGGGCAGCTCGGGCGGCAACAACACGGACTACGATACGCGCGGCAACCAGATTGTGGACTGCTGCAGCGGCACACTCGGTGCGCTCGTCGAGGACGCCAGCCAGCGTCAGTACATCCTGAGCAACAACCACGTTCTGGCCAAAAGCGACCACGCCAGCGTGGGCGACACCATCGTGCAGCCGGGGCTGATCGACAACAACTGCACACCTCTGGGCGACGGCGCTGGAGTTCAGCCTGTGGCCGCGCTCACCGGCTGGCTGGCGCTCAGCTCGAAGCTGACCAACGCCGACGCGGCGATTGCCCAGGTAACCTCGCGCGCCGTGGACCCCAGCGGCTACATTCTGGAG
>JBAVYF010000511.1:0-6098 GCA_049698655.1 Occallatibacter sp.
GCGGTTCATGTGGCGGCTCTATAACTTAGCTTCGTCAGCCGGGGTCAGATCGCGGTAACCGGGCACGCGCTCATAGAAGTCATGCGCCACCAGGTTGAAGACGTCTTCTTCCAGATTCGCGCCGGTGCAGCAGATGCCGTGAATCTTGTCCTGGCGGATCATTTCGGCCAGCGACAGGCCCAGTTCGGCAGTGCTCATGGCCCCGCCGATGGTGACGAACATCTTGCCGCCAGAGGCGAGCAGGGCGTTATAGGCTTCGGCTGCGTCGATCAGTGCGGCGGCGTTGAAGTGGCGATAGTGGTGCTTGATAAACGAGGTAATCGGAGGCATAGTGCTCTTTTCCTACTCCCAAACCTAAGCTAACACAGTTGAATCGACGCAATGAGTAGGCACAGAGGACGCGCTTAACGGCGGACTCCGCGTCAGTTGTGCGCCTTCTTCGCTTCCAGCAGCGCGTTGACTTTGGCCATCACCGGGAAGGCGTCGGCGACGTAGACGACGTCGGCCTTGCCGCGGGTCCAGCCGCAGTTGGGGTCGAGCGAGATAGCGCGCCGGTCGCCGATGAAGCGCCAGCCCACCACGTGCGGTTCCTCGCCGTGGCAGCATGTGGATAGGCCCTTGGCGTGGCGCGGCGTAGCGCCGGTTTGGCCGATCTGATTCAGGTGCGTCAGGAAGGGAAGAACGGAGTTCCCTTCGCCGCCTTGGTCCACGAGAGATTTACTGCTGCCCAGCGACGCGCCGGTTGCGCGCAGAAAGCCAAGGATCAACTCGCCCGCCTCGCTGACATGGACTTGCCCGTCGGGCTGCTTCTTGGTCCAGCCAGCACCGGCAACTAGGAGTATCTTCGCGTCGGGGCGGATGGTCTGTGCGTCCTGAGCCGGGGCGCGGAAGCCGCTGACAGTGGTGCGGAGGGCAGGGAGTTCGACGGCGACCTGCTCGACTTGCGCAGTGCCCGATGCGCCTGCGTAGGCCGCGTGAGTTCCGGCGTCGAGGAGCAGAAACCAGGGGCGCACGTTGCGGCTGACGACTGCCTCGACACGCTGGCGATAGAACCAGCGCGAAGCCTCGACAGATTCAGCGCCGCCCAATGCGGTGATGTGAGTGTCAATGAAACCGTTGAGGCGATGTGCGACACTGGCGGCAATGCGCGTGAAGCGCGAGGTGCCGGGGGCGAGGACGATGGTGGCGTCGGCGGCGCGGCATAGGGCTTCGCAAGCGGCCGCGTCGGTGGCGTAACGCGACTGCGAGAAGGCTTCTCCGGAGACGGCCAACAGGCGTGCGCCGGTTGAGGCAAGGGAACTGGCCGCTGATGTGGCGTCGGCAGCAACAATGCCGATGGTGAGCGGGGCCGAGAGGCGCGCAGCCAGCTCCATGCCGGCGGTTACGGCTTCGAGAGAGGCCCTGCTGAGCGCGCCGCTTTCGTCTACGTGTGTAAGCACAGCTATTTTTTCGTCTTTTTGGGTCATTATTCGGCTCCAATCCAGGCGACCAGCTCGGTTGCGATCTCGTCGAGGGTCAGGTCTTTCACGACTCGTGTGGTGCGCTGCTGCTTGGGCAGGGCGACGGAGAGGTAGCTGAGGCCGTTCGGGTCGAGCTTGGCGGCTTTGGCCTTTAGCAGGGCGGGCATAATCGTCCGCATATTGGCCATGCCGACTTGCGGATTGTTTCTTGGCTCGGCGAGATTTCCGGTGGCCCAGCCTAAAACGGCTGGCGCTCCGGCACAGACTGAAACCTGGTGCTTGCCGCCTTCCACGCGCTCCAGGACTTCAAAGCTGCCATCGTCGCGCAGGTCAATCTGGTCGACGCCCTGGAACTGGTCGGTGATGCCGAGGCGCTCGCCGACGAGTTGCAAGGTCACGCCCGCGCCGCGCGTGGCCGACTCCCAGCCGCCGAAGAGCATCAGTTTGCCGCGGTCGAGGCCGGGAAGGGCGGCGATGGTCTCGGCGAGAACGGCAGCGGTCGAGTGCGCGTCGGGGAAGCCGCCGATGGGTCCGTCGATGGGAACCAGTTCGAAGGCGACCTTCTGTGCGACCGTCATCATCACCTGCTGCAGCTTGGCCTTGGGGCCGAGCGAGACCAGCCAGAGTTTGCTGCCGGGGTTCTTCGCGGCGAGGTTGGCCGCTTCATAAAGCGCGCAGGCGGCCCAGGGGTCGAGTACCGCGGGCAAGACCATCTCGTTCTTGAGGCCCGGTCCGCTTGGCCCAGTGACCGGCTCCAAGGTTTGCAGCGGATCGGGAACGATGCCCGCGCAAACCACGATGTGCAGTACATTTGCCATGTATTTTTCCTTTATGAATAGTTTAATTGATCGAGAAACCTAGTTTTCCGCTGAATGCAGCCGTCCTGTGCCGACGCGGGACTCGACATTAGAGTGCTCGCCGTTGGGGGATTGGCCGCAGTTCCACCGGAAGGTGGCGCGGCGGATGCATTATTCAGAAATGCCGGTGACTGTACACCGCCATACGTGTCGATCTGGAAGGACAAGTTCATAGACCTGATGAATTGGGGATTCGTCCTTTTGATGATCGGCCTTCAATAATCGAGCATTGTAGTCGCCTGGAAGGAGGCTATGTTGATAGTTGGAATATGACCAATCTCCCATCACTTCAAGCTTCATCCCGTTCACAATCGCATCTGCGTAGACTACATCAATGCAGATTACATCTCCGTTGCTCCTTGCATTTCTTTGGTACCAATGTTCGTTGCAATCTTTGCGGATATGAGTTCCGGAAATATGCACTTTGATTGGATAATCAACTCCTTTCTTGGCATAGGGCGGTTCTTGTCCATAGCGCGTCTTCTGTCCATAGATCGAAGTTGCAGTACAGAGCAAAAGGAATATAACGACAACGAACTTTTTCATGGATTACCTCGCTGGTGTTTTGAAGCCGTGATCAGAACCCATACTCTTCAAAACACGCGCACGGCATAGTTGTTGCGGTCAGAATTGATAATGCTCAATTTTCCGCCGAGTGCAGCCCACCGGAGCCGGCGTGGAAGGCGATGATAGTTTGACGAATTCTGCTTATAAATCGAGCATCTGCAAAAGCTCTTCCGTGGTTAGCTCGTGGTGAGTCGCGATGCGCTTGAGGATGCTGGCGAGGGTTCCGGTTTTGATCGGCTGGTGAGCGGGAATGACTTCGTGGTTCTCGCCGCCTCGCTGCGTGGTCACGCGAATATGCGATCCCCTTTGGCGTGTGACCTCATACCCCAGGACTTTCAGCGCCCTGGCAAGTTGTACTCCGTCAATGTCGCGCGGAAGTCTCATCAGGCCAGTACTTCGTCGCGCACGAAATGAAGGCGGATGATCGCCGGCCGCTGCATCGTCTCGTCAAAATAACAATCCACGGCATCCTTGACCATTGCGCGCAACTCTTCGAGCGTCTCCCCTTGGGTATGAATTCCATACCCCAAGGCGGACGCAACAAAGCCTCCATCCGCTTCGTCCTCGCGCACATCGAAGATGATCTCATTCATGGGTATAGTTCCGTCCTGACAGTTCAATGCTACACCGGCAGCAGATACGCAGCAAGCTCCGAAGGGCACTCTGCACCGCCAACGGTTGTTATCTGCGCAAGTCTCAGTTTTCCGCTGAGTGCAGGCCGCCTGCTCCGGCGCGGAATTCGATGTTGGAGTGTTCGCCGTCGGGAGATTGGCCGCAGTTCCACAGGCAGGCGCCGCAGTGGACGCACTTTTCGCGCTCGAAGGCGGGTGCGCCGTCGTCGCCCTGCGTGAGGGCCTGGCCGGAGCACATGGCGACGCAGGTCTTCTCTCCGCAGGCGATGCAGAGCTGCGGGTTGCGGAAGGCGACGTGATCGGCGAAGCCGGGCATGGCCTGCACCTTGCCGCCCAACAGCAGCGCGTCCTGTTGCGTAACCAGCAGGCGGCCATCGAAGGGAATCTCCGGCCAGCCGCGCGCGGAGAGCAGGGCATCGTGAAGCGAGCGCCCGTCGGCGATGGCCAGAGCTGCTGCTTGTTTCAGGTGCAGTCCTTCGGCGGATTGCGATGAGGTATCCCACCCATTTCGCAAAGAACGCGAAATGGATGGGGCACGGAGCATTGTTTTTTTGACTGCGGCAATCTGCTTGTGGGGCGGAGGGGGCTGCGCGCCCAGCGAAAATTTCCCTTTGGTCATACCGGCCAAAGCCATGCCGATCATGCCTTTGACGATTCCGCCCTGGAAGCCGTTGCGCGCGTTCTGGGCCTCGCGTGCTCCGCGCTCGACCCAGCTTGCGCGGCGGCGGGCTTCATAGGTGGCGGCGAGATTCGCCTGCGTGAAGGGCTTGCCGGCACGTAGCAGCTCGACCACCGCCTCGCCCAGTTGCGTGCCGGTGGCCCAGGCCTCGTCGACGCCGGAGCCGGTGAGCATATTTGTGCTGCCGGAGCCTTCGCCGATGCGGGCAAAGCCGTCGCCGGTGAGGTACGGTTCGCCGTGGAGGCCTGACTCTTCGAGGGATTTTGCGCCCCAGGAGCGCAGGGTTCCGTCCTTCAAATATTTCCACAGCGCGGGATGCTGGATGTAGTGCTGCAAGTAGCGGTAGGCGGTACGCGAGGGGTCGTGCATCCAGGAGGGAACGAAGATGCCGACGGAGACGAGGCGCTCGGGATGAACGTAGAGGAAGCCGAAGATCTCCGGCTCAGGGTACCCGAAGCTGTGCCAGACGGTTCCGGGCTGGAGGACGGACTCGTTTTCGGGGTCTTCCGGCAGCTCGATAACGAACTTCATGCCCAGGGCCCACTCGCGGTGCGCGTGTCCTTCGGGCAGGCCGAGCTTCTGGTCGAGAGCCTGGCCCACTGCGCCGACGGGGCCGTCGCCGACGACGGTCAGTTGCGCGCGAATGTCCATTCCGGGCATGAAGCCGTCGGTAGGCGCGCCGGATTTGTCCACGCCCTGATCGGCGAGGCGCAGGCCTTCGACTTTGTTGTCCTTGAAGAGCGGCGCGCTGACCGGCGTGCCGGGCCAGATCTGCACGAGGCCGGCGGCCATCA
Source organism: Occallatibacter sp. (assembly GCA_049698655.1). Lineage (GTDB taxonomy): Bacteria > Acidobacteriota > Terriglobia > Terriglobales > Acidobacteriaceae > Telmatobacter. Next base: position 4,990 of record JBAVYF010000511.1, read on the forward strand.
GTTGCGAGCCAACCCACTGGTTGAACTGGCCGATACCGAGCACCAGGCCGCCGTGCTTGTTGAGGAAAGCTGGGGTCCAGGGGAGGGTAAAGGCATGATCTTTGACTCCGACGAGCCGTCCGGCGGTACGGAGAAGGACGTCGGCGGCGCGCAGGGTGAGGGAGCGGCGGCTGGCGCCGATGGGGTCGAGCAGGTACATGACTCGCTCGCTGGTGACGGGGACGGCCATCGGGATTTCGGCCGGGTTGAGGGCAGGGAAGCTGGAACGAATTGCCTGGGCGCTGGTGACCACGCCGCTGACGCCAGAACTGATGTCGTCGGCGCGTTCGTAGCAGAGGAGTTGCAGAGGCATTCCGGGCGTGACGCGGCTCTCGAAGGCCGGATCGGCGGGGTTTTCGGTCCAGGCCTTGGTGAGCGTGGTGAGAAAGCCGCCCATGGCGGGACCAAAACCGGCGCAGGCGACGTCCACTTCCATCGTCTGACGGTCGATCTCAAAAGCGGAATCTGGGGCACCCATATTCATGTTGGGTTCACCATTTACGCTCATGCCGGATAATCCAGCGCCTCGGGGATCATGACCTTGCTGACGGTTTCGGCGGCGCGGTCCTTGGCAAGTCGCGAGCCGGTCAGGCAGGCGGTCAATCTGTTTTGCATGCGCAGAAAGTCCTCGTTGCCGGCGCAACCGGCGCAGGGGCCGGCCTTCTGCGGATGCGTGCCGTCGGCGGCGAGCACATCGACGGCCATTGCTGAAATGCCCGGCATGGTCCCTTCAAGCTCTTCCAGTTCGCTGGCCAGAAAGCAACTGCGGGGTTCTTTCTCGTCCCAGGAGGGGTGGCAGTTATAGCCGAAGACCAACTCGGCGCAGATGCGGGAGACCTCGCCGGCAGCCTGCGCCGCTTGTGTGTGGCATAGATCGCTGAGGAACTGAACGGCGCCTTCGAGCCCCTCGGCGGCGACAGGATCGCTGGGGCCGCGGGCTTCGAGTTCGAGCACGTCGAGAATCTGATAGCGCGAAGCCACCAGCCAGCAGAGCGCGTCACTCAAGGCAAAAGTGACTCCCTGGCGCTGGCCGTGATAAAGCTTGTTGCCAGTAGGGTCGGTGGCCTTTT
>JBAVYF010000512.1:0-8428 GCA_049698655.1 Occallatibacter sp.
GCTCTCTTCACCGAGTCGGGACGCACCGCGCGCAAGCTCTCCAAGTACCACCCCTCGGCGCCCATCTACGCCCTCAGCCCGGTCGAGGTCACCATCAACCGGCTCAACCTGCTCTGGGGCACCACTCCTATCCTCTGCCCCAAGGTCACCTCCAACGAGGCCATGGTCGAAGTGGCCGAGAAGATGCTCGAAGAGGGCGGCTTCGTAAAGCCCCGCGAGGTCATCGCCATCGTGGCCGGCACGCGCACCAAATCCGGCTCAACCAACTTCCTGCGCCTGCATGTGATAGGCGAGAACCAGGAGGGTATGCGCTTCTTTGCCCCCCGAGAAGAGCCGCCGGCAAAGCAAAAGTAGCTGTCCGCATTGGCGCGACAAAAACGCCACTCCTGGCTGGGGTGGCGTTTTGTGCATCACTCAGTAAGATTTCTATCTTCCGATCTCCGGAATCAATCGGCGATCCTCCAGAATCAGTTGGATGGCCGCGCTCAGACTTTCACGGCACTCTTCCACGCTGCGCCCCTGCCCGTTGGCACCGGGAATCTCGGGTGACCAGGCGACAAACCATTCGCCGTCCTGTTCGATCACAGCCGTAAACTTATTCCACATGGCTGAAGTATAGCGCGGAATTGCAATAGAATCGACTCAATGGAGGAATTGCTATGATGTGCTTTCCTGTATTGCATTCCATTGCTTTAGTTTGCATCGATTCCGACTTTTTACAAGCGTATGCAAGCTTGGCGCTGGTGGTGCTGACGTTTTTTTACGCTTCTTGTTCTCTGTAAATACGCATGGGATACGCGGCAAATAGCGCGCGTAAGTATTGAGCAACTCCACAATGCTCAAATGCCATATCTGGCGCTGGTTCAAAAGTGGCATAATTCAGGTTTAAGATGGGGAATCGAAAATCAAGGAAATAGCGCTGCACTAAATATAAAAATTGAAGGCGAATATTCCTTTAGATCGAATGGGGATAAATCTTGCGTTAAATCCGCCGATCAAAACAAACCTTATGATCCCATGAAATTGGGAAATAATAACACAATACCTGCCGGTGGCTATGAGGAACTCGATTGTCCACGTACTCCGATAAATGAACCGATTCTTTCCTGCAAGCTCGAATACAACTCTCTTGAAGGTCGTCGATTCGTTACAGAAGTTGCTTATGAAAATGACACGCTGGTGACACAATTCAATGCGCTATAAACATAGCGAGGTGCGCAGTTTCTACGCACCTCGCATGATGTGGATGACAATTATTTCGCCGCCAACTGTCGCAGAACATACTGCAAAATCCCGCCGTGTTCGAAGTACTCAATCTCCTGCGGCGTGTCGATGCGGACTTTGGCAGTGAACTCTTTCACCGCGCCATCGGCGGCCGTGGCCTTCACCGGAAGCCCCCCGCGCGCCTTGATCTCAAAACCCAGGTCTCCAGGGACTCGCCCAATTGCCACCCTGGCGGAGATTGCTGAGATCGATGTTTGCAGTTTTCCTGAGCTCTTTTTGGCGTCCAATAGCTCTGATATGCCGATAAAGTCGTAGACCTCTTCGCCTGTCAGCCCCAGCGTTTCAACGTTCTGCCCCACCTCGAATTGCAACGGCAAAATCCCCATTCCAACCAAATTTGACCGGTGAATGCGCTCGAAGCTCTCGGCGATCACCGCGCGCACCCCCAGCAGCTTCGGCCCCTTGGCCGCCCAATCGCGCGACGAGCCTGAGCCGTACTCCTTGCCCGCTAGAATCACGAGCGGCACGCCGCGCTCGGCGTACTTCACGCTGGCGTCGAAGATGGACATCGGCTCGACCTCCGGCAGCAGGCGCGTGACGCCGCCCTCGGTTCCCGGAGCGAGTTTGTTGCGCAAGCGCACGTTGGCGAAGGCGCCGCGGACCATGACTTCATGGTTGCCGCGCCGCGAGCCATACGAGTTGAAGTCGGACGGCTTCACTCCATGGTCGGCAAGGTACTTGCCCGCCGGCCCGTTGGCCTTGATGTTGCCGGCTGGTGAGATGTGGTCGGTGGTCACCGAGTCGCCCAGCACAGCCAGCACGCGCGCGCCGAGAATGTCGGTCACCGGAGCGGGAGTCTTCGTAATGCCGTCAAAGTACGGCGCTTTGCGTATGTAGGTCGAATCCGGCTCCCACTGGTAGACGTCGCCGGTGGGAAACTTCAGCCCTTGCCAGTTGGCGTCGCCCTGGCTCACCGTCGCGTACTCCTTGCGGAAGCTCTCGCTGGACAATCCCTTTTCAATGGCCGCGGCCACCTCCGCTTGCGTCGGCCAAATGTCCCGCAAATAAACCGGCTTCCCTGCCCCGTCCAAGCCCAGCGCATCCGTCTCGAAGTTGTGGCCGATGCGTCCGGCGAGCGCGTAGGCGACAACCAGCGGCGGGCTCATCAGGTAGTTCGCCCGCACGTCCACGTTGACGCGGCCTTCAAAGTTGCGGTTGCCGCTGAGCACGCTGACCGCAACCAGCCCATGCTCGTCGATGCTCTTGGAGACGTCGGCGGGCAGCGGTCCGGAGTTGCCGATGCACGTGGTGCAGCCGTAGCCAACAACGTTGAACCTCAGCTTTTCCAAATACGGCAGCAGACCCGCCTTGGCGTAGTAATCGGTGACCACGCGCGAACCGGGCGCCAGCGAGGTCTTCACCCACGGCGGCACGGTCAAGCCCTTTTCGACAGCCTTTTTGGCCAGAATTCCCGCCGCCACCATCACCGACGGGTTCGACGTATTGGTGCAACTGGTGATGGCCGCGATGACCACCGAGCCGTGATCGAGATAAGTGTCCGGATCGACGCCAAAACGCTCTTTCACTGTGTTGGGCACGTTTGTGGCCGCCAGCGCCGCATCCGTCACAGTTCCCCGCTCCCACCTGGCAGCGGTGCGCGTCCCCAGCGGCTTGGCCGTGGGCGAGAGCAGCGACGGCAACTGCTGCGCGAAGCTGGCCGCCGCATCCTTGAGCAGCACGCGGTCCTGCGGGCGCTTGGGTCCGGCCACGCTGGGCTCGACGGTGGCCAGATCCAGCTCCAGCGTCTGCGTGTAATCGGCCTCCGGCGTCGTAGCCGTCTGGAAGAGTCCCTGCTCCTTGTAATAGGCCTCGACCAGCGCAATCTGCTCCTCGCTGCGCCCCGTCAATCTCAGGTAGCGCAGCGTCTCCGCGTCCACCGGGAAGATGCCGCAGGTCGCTCCGTACTCCGGAGCCATGTTGCTGATGGTGGCGCGATCAGCCAGCGCCAATTCAGCAACGCCGGGGCCGAAGAACTCGACAAACTTGCCCACCACACCTAACTTCCGCAGCGCCTGAGTTACAGTCAGCACCAGGTCGGTGGCCGTCGCGCCCTCGCGCAGTTTGCCGAGGAGCCGGAAGCCCACCACTTGCGGCACCAGCATGGAAACAGCCTGCCCTAGCATCGCAGCCTCGGCCTCGATGCCGCCCACGCCCCAGCCCAGCACGCCCAGGCCGTTGATCATCGTGGTGTGCGAGTCGGTGCCCACCAGCGTGTCAGGATATGCAACTAACTTTCCATCAATCTCCGTCGTAAAGACCACCCGCGCCAGGTACTCCAGATTCACCTGGTGGCAGATGCCCATCCCCGGCGGAACGGCGCTGAAGTTCCGGAAGGCCGTCTGACCCCACTTCAAAAAGGCATAGCGCTCGCGATTGCGCCCAAATTCGATCAGCGTGTTGGCGTCGAACGCCGCCGCCGTGCCGTACTCGTCCACCTGCACCGAGTGGTCGATCACCAGCTCGGCCGGAACCAGCGGATTCACCCGCTCCGGGTCGCCGCCCAGCGTCCGGATGGCGTCGCGCATCGCAGCGAAATCGACCACCGCGGGCACGCCGGTAAAGTCCTGCATCAGCACCCGCGCCGGCATGTAGGCAATCTCCCGGCTAGGCTCGGCCTTGGCGTCCCAGTTGGCCAGAAACTCAATGTCGGCCGCCGTCACGTTGACGCCATCCTCGCGGCGAAGCAGGTTTTCCAGCAGAATCTTCAAGCTGAAGGGCAGCCGGCTCAGGTTGAAGCCGCGCGCCGAGAGCGCCGGCAAGCGATAGATCGTATAGGAGTTATTGCCGGATTTGAGCGTGGCCCGGCTAGCAAAACTGTTCATCGTAGAAGCCTTTCTATCCGCGCACAGGCGGATGGAGCTAGGAAACACAAACGCGTGAGTCCTCCGGGTCCGGATTTTCAGACCTGGGAAACAACGAATCGACGGTAATAGATTACTCAGCGGGAGGGGCGGCGTCCACGGTCGGGCCGGCCGCGGCGGTAGCGCCGGAGCAGGGGCGTTCCTTTAACCGGAATGGCATTGCGGCTGCGCATCGAATACGCCTCAATTCTATCGCGGAACAACGATCCGGGGAAACGCCTTCTCTTGACACCGGCCTCGAAAAAAAGCGAAGGTTGGGTGGTGCTCAAATTGCGCGCCTCCATCACGCGCTTTTAGGAGTCCTTGAATGTACCCGCGCATACCCCGGATTTTGATTGCGGCCACCCTCCTGTTCGGCCTCACTGCCTTCAGCCAGACAAATTCAACCGTCCCGGCAGCTTCGCCCATCACGACGCCCGCGCCGGCCGCCTGGCCCACCGTGGACGGCACAACTGTGCTCCCCAATTTCCGCTTTGGCACCGGCGAAACGCTGCCCCAGCTCAATCTGCATTACCTCACCCTCGGCACGCCGCATCGCAACTCAGCCGGGCTCGTCGATAACGCCATACTCTTGCTGCACGGCACCGGCGGCAATGTCCACTCGCTGTTGAACCCGCTCTTTTCCAACGTGCTTTTTGTTCCCGGCGCGCCGTTGGACATTACCCGATATTTCCTCATCTTCCCCGACGACATCGGCCACGGCCAAAGCTCAAAGCCCTCCGACGGTCTGCATGCGCACTTTCCCGCATACGACTACGACGACATGGTGCGCAGCCAGCGAATGATGCTCGATGAGATGAAGATCGACCATCTGCGCCTTATCCTCGGCACCTCAATGGGCTGTATGCAGACCTTTGTCTGGGGCGAAACCTATCCCGGCTTTATGGACGCGCTGGCGCCCTTTGCCTGTCTGCCGGTTCAGATTGCGGGCCGCAACCGCATGATGCGCTACATGGCGATTCAGGCCGTCAAACAGGACCCTGCGTGGATGGATGGCGAGTATAAGACCGAGCCGGTTCAGGGCCTGCGCACCGCAAATGAAATCGGCTTCATCATGAGTTCAAGCCCGTTGCAGATGCAGAAGAACGAGCCCACGCGCGAGGCCGCGGAAAAATATGTGGACGCTTACCTGAAACGCGTTATGGCTTCCACGGACGCCAACGACCTGATCTACTACTGGAACGCCAGCCGGAACTACGACCCCAACCCGAATCTGGAAAAAATTACCGTGCCGGTGCTGTGGATCAACTCCGCCGACGACTACATCAATCCGCCGGAGCTGGGCATTGCGGAAAAGATGGTGAAGCGGATGCCCAATGCGCGCTTCATCCTTCTGCCCATCTCCGATGCCACGCGCGGCCACGGAACCCATACGGCCGCCGCGGTGTGGAAGGACTACCTGGCGGAGTTCATGCGCGCCACGGAGCCTAAGCCCGCGGAGCCTAAGTAATTGCTATGCGCCTGTTTGTCGGAATCCCTCTGGCCGCCGCGGTGATCGAAGAGCTCCGGGCGGCCGCGGTGCGGCTTCACTCGGCTGGAGAAGGCCTTCGCTGGCAGGCGCCCGCGTCCTGGCACATCACGCTGCAATTTCTCGGCAACACCAGTGAAGAGCAATTAGCCTGCGTTGTGGAGCGCCTGCGTACGCTTCATTCTCCGCCCGTTCCTGTTTGCCTTGAGGGGCTGGACTGCTTCGATCGCGCCGGAATTCTCATAGCCGGTGTCCGGCTCACCCCTGAGCTGCTCTTGCTTCAGGAGCGCGTCACCGCGGCAACCCAGCCTTGCGGATTCGTCCCCGAGGCTCGTTCCTACCAACCGCATATCACTCTGGCGCGCAGCAAAGGCAAACGGCGCGACCTCGCCAAACTCAAAGCCAAATTGCTCCACCCGCCAAAATTCTCCCGCTTTGTCGCCCAAGAATTTCTTCTCTACGAAAGCTTCCTCGCTCCCGCCGGCGCTCGCTACGAGGTCCGTGAGCGCTTTCCGCTGGATGTCCGTTAAGCAATCGCCGGGAATCCCTCCCCCAAGCCAATTCCAGCCTCCATCTGCTACCCTCAACAGTTGCGGAATTTCATTTTAGAATTGCCGGCGCAGCCGCGCCCCGAGGATCATCGCATCCATGCCTGAACCGCTTGATCATTCACCCGCCTCCGATATTGAAACTCCTGAATCAATGGGATTCTTCCATCCATCGAAGCGCACTTACCGCTTCACCATCCTGTTGTTCATCAGCTTGATAGTGCTGGGGAGCTATTTCGCCTATGACAGCATCGGCGCCCTCGAGTCCACGCTCATCGAGGCCTTGCATCTGGACCGCAGCACGATCGGGAATCTCTACACGGCATACTCCGTCGCCGCCATCATCATCGTCTTCTTCGGGGGCATGTTGTACGACAAGCTGGGCCCTCGCCGGGCCAGCCTGCTCTTCTGCAGCCTCGTTCTCCTCGGCGCCATCATTGTGGCCGCCGCCCACTCCAAGTGGGAGCTCTTCGCCGGACGGTTTATATTCGGCGCAGGTTCAGAATCCCTGATCGTAGTGCAGAGCGCCATCATCAGCCGCTGGTTCAAGGGCAAGGAGATGGCCCTGGCCTTCGGCATCGCTCTCACCGTCAGCCGTGTCGGAACCCTCTTCAGCTTCAATACCGAGGAACTTATCGCCCACTATTACGGCAACTACCGAACGGCTCTCTGGGCAGCGGCGGGCTTCTGCCTCTTCTCCGTGCTGTGCAACCTGGTCTACAACGCCATGGATCTTCACGGCGAAAAGGTGCTTGCGCTTGCGAAACCGGAGGCTGGCGACAAGATCGTTTTCTCGGACATCAAGAAGTTCAACTCCTCCTTCTGGTTCGTAACCCTCCTCTGTGTAACCTTTTATAGCGCCATCTTCCCTTTCAACGCCCTCGCCACAGACATGTTCCACGACAAGTGGGGCTTTCCCAAGGTCATCGAGTCCACAGGCGGTTTCCTGGCCCAGGCCTTTGTCAACTTCATGCACATGTTCTCGACGGCGCCCGGGATCACCAGCATCGTGATCTTCGCATCCATGGTCTTCGCACCCTTCGCAGGCAACCTGGTGGACCGCATCGGCAAGCGAGCCTCGCTCATGGTGGTGGGCTCCCTCATTCTGATTCCAGCCCACCTGATCATGGGCATCACCCACTGGAATCCCATCCCCAGCATGGTCGCGCTCGGCGCCGCATTTGTTCTGGTGCCTGCGGCGATGTGGCCTTCGGTTCCTCTCGTCGTAGAGGAGAAACGCGTGGGCACGGCCTTCGGTCTGATGACGGCCATCCAGAATCTGGGCCTCGCGCTCTTCCCCACCCTGAATGGCAAGCTCCGCGACGTCACCGGAACTTATACCGCGACCCAGATCATGTTCGCGTGTCTCGGCGTGGTCGGGCTCATCTTCGCCTTGCTATTGCTGCGGTCGGATAAGCGGCATGGCAACACACTGGAACAAGGGAAAAACCGGAAGATGGACCTGCCCCGAATCGAAGAGGGCCTGGAACAACGCTAGGGCCGCTAACTCCGCCGCTCTGCTCTCCCTACCGCGACGGCGGCTCCATGTTATAGAGGAACCACGCGCGCAGCTCCAGGTACGGCCCGTGGAAATCCCTGGGCAGCGGCGGATAGTTGGAGCCGGTCAACGCGCCCCAGGCCGCGCGGTCCAAGGCCACGTCGCCGGAGCGGCCCTCCAGAATCAGGCTGCCGTCCATCAACCGCCCGTTGGGCAGCACCTTGAAGCGAATCGCCACCATCCCCGACTTGAGAATCGGCGGGTTCACTTCGTCGGGGATCAGAGGATCCCATGTCCGTTTCGTCTCCCAGTACCAGCGCGCCAGCCAACTGTTGAAGTCCACGCCTTGGGTGTCGGAGAGGATATCCAGGCTACCCGTGCCCGCGCCGGGATGCCGCGCCAGTCCGCCGCCGGGCAGATTGCCCTCGCCCACGCCGGGCTTCCGCGCGCCCTTCATGGCCTCGCGCAACTGATCGGCTGGATTTTGCGAGCCCATGGCAAAGTTGGGCCGGGCAGGCACCGCCGCCGGACGAGGCGCCTCAAGCTGCGGCTGCTGGCTGGGCGGGGTGGGCGGCGGCGGCGCAGGCGCGGCCGGTTGCGGCGCGGGTACAGGAGCCGGTGGAACTGCTTTTTTCATCTCCTCCATCGTCTGCTTGTCAATCAGAGGCTGCTGCGTAAGCGGCTTGACAACAGGCTTGGGCGGCAACGTGAACGGCGTATCCAGATAGGTAAAATCCTTGTGCTGGTTGATCTTGTTTCGGTCAACTAC
>JBAVYF010000513.1:0-1896 GCA_049698655.1 Occallatibacter sp.
GGATTGAAGAGCGGGCGGTAATCGACGCGAAAACCTTCCAGGCCTTTGACCAGCTAGGCGTTCAGCACAAGGGAGACCCGGTGGTGGCCAGCGGCGTTCTGCGTGACGACATTTATCTGCATCTGACGCCCGGCCGGGAGACGGAGCGGTTTTATCTGCTGGGGGCGAACGCGAAGGTTCAGCTTCTGGCGCGCGCCTCGGTCGCCAAGGTTGCTTCCGGTTCGGAGCGGACTCTCAAGGCGGCGGCAAAGCCTGCCACGCAAGCAGCGGCCGGCGCAACGCACATCCCGGGTCTGCCTGCGCCCGAGTCTCCGGTGCTGGAGGATTGGTGGCTGGTGCGCGACGGCCATGGCCACGCCGGTTGGCTGCTGGCGGGCCGCGTGGATGTGGATGTACCCGACGAGATTGCCGCTTATGGCGAGGGCCAGAGGTACGTGGGCGCTTACGTGCTCAACAAGGTTCACGACCCTGAGGCCGCGACGCCGGATCACGAGGTTCCGCAGTATGTGACCGTGCTTTCGCCGCCCAAGGCCGGCCTGCCGTTCGACTTCGACCAGGTGCGCATCTTCACCTGGAGCGTGCGGCGCCACCGCTATGAGACGGCCTTCCGGCTGCATCCCATCGAGGGCTATCTGCCGGTGCGGGTGAAGCCAGCCACCGCCGGCGGCGCACCTGTCTTCAGCTTCCAGATCGCCAACGGACCCAACCTGATCACCGATCCAATGACCGGCATCACCCGCCCGGCCACGCCGCGAACCATTACATATTTGATGGAAGACACGCGCGTCAGGCGCACCGGAAACGATCTCGGGCCGATCCCCGTCAGCCACCTGCCGGAATCCCAGCCGAAATCCGCCAAGACGGGGAAGAAGAAAGCTCGTTAGGCAAAGCGCGGCCGACCCAATCAAGACGCCCCATCCTGAGCGAAGTACAACGGAGTCAACAGTTTGCCATTTGCGAGGCCGCAGACGAGCGCGCGGAAGCGGCGGCGCGGCGAGTCGCCGGTTTCTGCCGGGGTTCGCAGCTTCCGAGGCCCAAAAATCAACTAAAGGAAACCCAGTGAGCAGCTGGTTACCATTTACTGTTGCAAGTCGAAATAAATGTGGGAATATATCTTGGGGGAGAAATTATGAAAAAGCTGTTGCTGTTAATGATCGTCTTGTTTGCCTTCGTTGCCACTGGCGTAGCCCAATATCACCCAGCTCCGGTGTATCATCCGCCACCGGCATATCACCCGCCGGCTCACACGAATACATATCACCCACCTGCTCACACAAACACGTATCACGCGCCGGCACGTAACGCGCAGCCTCGCCAGAATCACACAACGACGCACAACAACACGCCGCGCAATAACACGCCGCGTAACAATAACAAAGCTAATCACGTCAACAACAAAGCAAATCACAGCGACCGCAACGCACAGCGCAATCAGCGTAATGCCGAACGTGACAAGCGCAACGCTGACAGGCACGCGGAGAAGACCCGCGCCAATGCCCACAGGAACGAGAACAAGGCGCGCCACAATCGCAACAACCAACGCCGCCACGACTACCGGTCCGCCCGCTCGGCTTACAGGAATGGCCGGTTCAATGACCGGTATTTCCACTCGCATTATGGACGCGAACATGCTGTTGTGTTCAGTACTCCCGGACTCTGGGTCGGCAGGCCGTTCTACTCGCCCTTCTGGTGGGGCGGAATGGAATGGGGCTTCGGTCCTGGAATCTTCTGGCCTGATGCATGGGGCATGGGCCTCGGCGTGTACATTGATTACGTTCCCGGAATCGGTTATGTGCTGGTGAATCCGGCTTTCCCGGATACCACGCTGCCGCTTTCCGTGGATATTGATGCTCAGCCGGTCGATGACTCGAATCAGGTGCCTGATCAGCCATACGA
>JBAVYF010000514.1:0-6870 GCA_049698655.1 Occallatibacter sp.
GGCGCAGGTAGACGCCCAACTGGGCGCGGTGGTGCACCAGGTGGTTCATCACCATGTCGCGATAGACCTGGTACCGCGGCTGGTCAATCCACTTCTGCCCGCCGAAGATAAACTGCCAGTGCTCATCCCACTTCTGCGGCGCGAGTGCGGCGATCGCCGAGCGCACCCCGATCAGCTCCCGGTCAAACTTTTCCAGCAGCGCCGCTTTGCTCTCCGGCACATACTGCTCCCATTTGTGGTCCGCGGCAAACTCCAGTTTGTCCTTGGTCAGCGTATGAAGCGCCCAATCCCCCGTCATATCGGTAATATGCCCGGCCAACTTGCCCAGGGTCATAGATTTGGGGTGGGGTTTGTAGTTGAAGTCCACGTCAGCCGGGATCGCCTCCAGCATCTTGCGCGTCTTGGCGGTCTCGCGGTCGTATTCGGCAATCAGTTCCTTTTGAAAGTCCATTCAGCAACCTCCTGAGTTGCGAAGTCAGCATACAATACTCTGACGGAAAAGCGAAGAAAATACGAAGAATAAACGATGAATTCTTTCGCCTACGGCTCCCGGTCAATTCAGGCTACCGGAAGCGCGTGGAAGCAAAGGCCGAAGAGAAGGCCTCCTGCCAGCCTTTGCCAGTGGGCGGCGCTGTGCCCTGGGGCGGCACATTGACGGGTAGTGACAGAGGCGCAGGCTCAGGCTGATCTATTTGCAGGTAATTTCCGTGCTCGAACTTCCAGTCATCCGGAATTTCAAAGGGCGGCTGGAAGTTTGTCGGCCAGGGTTTTTGGGGGCCGCAATGGCCCAGGGCCGCGCGCCACCAAGGATGCCCTTCGGCGATGATGCCGGCAAAGAAATTGCCCAGTGGAAAGTCCACCGAGAGAACCTCATCCTTCTTCGAGGCGAGAACGGAGATGGCTCCGATGCCCGCCGCAGCCGCCTTGAACTCCGTCGTCAGGCAGTTATCGTCAATGGCCGGGGCCATGAGCGTGACGCGGCGAACCGGCAGGCTCAGGTGGGAAATGGTGGCCAGCACCACGCGCGCCCCCAGGCTGTGGGACGCAAAAGAAATGCTGGCCGCATCTTGAAAGTTGGCGTCGAGAAACTCAGCGATCAGGCTGCCGGCCTCATCGGCAATCTTCGGCTCCTCAGGATAATCGAGCCCATAAGCCCAGACCGAGTCGCCCGGCCACAGCAAGCCGACAAAAGCGGAAGACTGCGGCAGTTGCAGCAGACCCTCCCAGTTCGACAAGCAGGCAACGCCGTCGGCGCGATTCACGTTGAAGCCATGGGTCGCGATCAGTATGTGACGGCCCCGGACGGAGGCCTGCAGGTCGCTCAATCTCAGGCTCACGTACCCGCCGGGCGTGCTCTGGTTGATGCTCACGGAGGCTGCCAGTCCACCGCCGACTGATTGCAGGCGAAGATCGAGAAATTGTGTCATAGCGGCCTACTTCTTCACCAGCTGCATCGTATTCACAGCCGTCGCCAAGGCGCTGGAAAGGTCCTTGGCGATGGGCGCCAGCGGCGTGGCCAGCAGACCGACCAGGAGCGCCAGCAGCATATCCTTCGAGAACCAGAATCCCGTGTCCACCAGAGTCCTTCCGCCGACCACGGCCAGCAGCACCGCAATCAGAGCGGCCAGCCCACGAGTCCAGTTGCGATAGACCTGGTCTGCGTGCTGGTAGGATTCATCAAGCATGGCGGTCACAATCAGGTCGAAGCGTGCATTCGCGTCGCTCTGTTGCGTGGTGAGCGCCTCCCCGGAGACCATGCTGGTGGCCACCTGGGTCAGCAAATCCGGATCGACATTCGTCTCGGCCGCAATGGCCCGTGCATTACCGGCGCTCAGGTGCAGCTTGATGAGCGATTTGGCAATAGCTTTCTGGCTGGTAAGATCGGTCCCGTTCACCCAGTTGGCAAGTAGGGATTGAAGAATCTTTTTCTGGGGCAACGCATTCATCGGCTGCTTTGCGTCCTGCTCACCGGGAGTCAGGCCGGTAACGGTGCTGCGAATTCTGCCGAACCCTATGTGATTGATCCAGGGAATCACTGGCTTGGTTGCCTCCAGAAGACCGAAGGCTGCTGTCCCCAGCCCGCCGATGGCGGTGATGATCTGCGGTAACGGCATTACGTGCAATACATCGCTACTCATGGTTCTCGCCCTCCCAAGTGCTTGCCAGCAACATTACATGCGAATCGCCGGACAGTAAAGAGAGATTTTTCGGAAAGAAAAGGCAGAATTCTCGAAGGAGAATCCTGCCTTTCGATGGGTCGAGCCAGGCCGCGCCTACCTGGCCAAAAACTGCTCCATGAACCCGGTGTCAAACTGGCCGTCGCGGAAGCCGGGGTCGGCAAAGATCGCCTGGTGCAGCGGGATTGAGGTTTCGATGCCCCGCACCACGAACTGGCTGAGGGCGCGCTCCATCATCGCAATCGCCTCTGTCCGGCCGCGGCCATGGACGATCAGCTTGGCAATCAGCGAGTCGTAGTAGGGCGGGACCACGCTCTCGGCGTACTGCGCCGTGTCCACGCGCACGCCGTTGCCGCCGGGCACGTTGAAGGCCGTGATAGTGCCCGCCGAAGGAGTGAACTTCTGAGGGTGCTCGGCATTGATGCGACACTCGATGGCGTGGCCGCGGATTTCCAGCCTGGCGGGCAGTATCGCGTCCAGCCGCTCCCCGCCGGCAATCAGCAACTGCGCCTTCACAATGTCCACGCCTGTGATGGCCTCGGTGACGGGGTGCTCCACCTGGATGCGGGTGTTCATCTCGATGAAGTGAAGCTGCCCGTCCTCGTCCATCAGGAATTCCACCGTGCCGGCGTTCTGGTAGCCAATCTCCTTCAGGCAGTGGCACAGAGTGCGGCCGATCTCCTCGCGCATCTTCGGCGTCACCTTCAGACTCGGCGCCTCTTCGATGAGTTTTTGATGGCGACGCTGGATGGAGCACTCGCGCTCAAAGAGTGAGGCCACGTTGCCGTGCTCGTCTGCCAGCACCTGGAACTCGATGTGGCGGGGATTCTCGAGGAACTTCTCCATGTACAGCTCGCCGTTGCCGAAGGCATTGGCAGCCTCGGTGTGTGCCGCGTAGAAGAGGTTGGGCAGCTCCTCCGGGGCGCGCACGATTCTCATGCCGCGGCCGCCGCCGCCTGCTTTGGCCTTGAGAATGACCGGGTAGCCCACCTTCTTCGCCCAGCCCTGCGCCTCCTCGACCGAAGCAACCACGCCATCAGACCCCGGAAGAATGGGCACCCTGGCCCGCTTCATCGCTTGGCGCGCTTTATCTTTCTCGCCCATCAGCCGGGTGACCTCGGGTGGCGGCCCGATGAACTTGATATTCGAGGCGCGACAGACCTCGGCGAAGTTGGCATTTTCGCTGAGCAGGCCGTAGCCGGGATGAATCGCGTCCACGTCGGCAATCTCGGCCGCGGAGATGACCGCCGGCACATTGAGATAGCTCTCCGCTAGCCGCGGCGGGCCAATGCAGATGGCCTCATCGGCAAAGCGCACGTGCAGCGCGTTGCGGTCGGCCTCGCTGTAGACGGCGACTGTGCGGATGCCGAGTTCCCGGCAGGCGTTCAGAACGCGCAGCGCAATTTCACCGCGATTGGCAACCAGTACCTTACGAAGCATTCATGACCCTTTGAGCGGTGTCAGCGGAGTAGCAGAGCCAGTAGGCCTTGCTAACTCCGCCAACTCCGCTGTCTTCCTTACCCCAGCCGGATGGAAAAGAGGGGCTGCCCGAACTCGATGGGCTGGCCGTTGGAAACCAGGCACTTGACGATCTCGCCGGCAGCGTCGGACTCGATCTCGTTCATCAGCTTCATGGCCTCGACGATGCCAATCACCTGCCCCTTGGCCACGTGATCTCCGGGGGAGACGAACGCCGCGGCGCCGGGCGAAGGCGAGCCGTAAAAGGTGCCAACGATGGGGGACTTGACGATATGCAGGCCGGCGTCCGGGTCAGCCTCCGGAGCCGCCGGGAGCGGTGGCTGGCTTGCCGCGCCCGCAGCCTGTGCCACAGGGTGCGGAGCCGAGCCGAGCAGGCGCGCCAGATCGCCCAATTCCGCCGAGGATGCCGCCGGCTGGTTGAACTTGAGCCGGATCTTCAGCTCGCCGCGGTCCAGATCGAACTCGGCAACCTGGTATTCCTTCAGGAATTCAATCAGTTGTTTCAGATCTGCAATGTCTTGTGGTTTCATTCG
Source organism: Occallatibacter sp. (assembly GCA_049698655.1). Classification (GTDB taxonomy): domain Bacteria; phylum Acidobacteriota; class Terriglobia; order Terriglobales; family Acidobacteriaceae; genus Telmatobacter. The sequence goes on from JBAVYF010000514.1 coordinate 4,190, forward strand.
TTCCTTAACTCTCCCCCACGCAAGCGGGACGGGCTGAATCAAAGTTCGGTCAAAGTTCGATCAGGGCCTTGGGCGCTGGGGTGAGCACCTGGCCTCCGGTTCGGGTTACAGCCACCATATCCTCAATGCGAATGCCGAAGCGGTCAGCCAGATAGACTCCTGGCTCGATTGTGATGACCATGCCGGCATGCAGTCTGGCCGTCTCTCCGGCTCCGATGCGCGGCGGCTCGTGAATCTCCAGGCCAAGACCATGGCCGGTGGAGTGGGAAAATGCCTCTGCCAATCCTGCCCTGCGCAACACACTGCGGGCTGTCTCGTCTACCTCCGCACAGCTTACGCCCGCCGCCACTGCGGCTACCGCGGCCTCCTGAGCCTCCAGCACCGCCTCATAAGCGGCCCGCTCGTTGGCATTCGGCTTGCCCAGGTGGACGGTTCGGGTCATATCCGAGCAATATCCATTGAGGATAACACCAAAGTCGAGGGTCACGAAGCCCCTGCGCGGCAACCGGGCGGCGGTGGCGCGTCCATGAGGCAGGGCTGAACGGACTCCGGAGGCAACGATAGTCTCAAACGACATCCCCTCGGCCCCCAGCAGGCGGGCCTGATGCTCAATCTCTGCGGCTACCTCAAACTCCGCCAGGCCGGGCCGGATGAAGCCCAGAATCTGCTCGAAGAGCTTGCAGCCCGTGAGCGCGGCTTCAATCATCAGCGCCAGCTCGTCCTCATCCTTCAACTGGCGCAGCGGGGCAACCAGCGGCGTGGCTAGAGCGGAGAGAAAGCTGCGGCGAAGCCGCGCGGGCAGAGCGGCCCTGTAACGGGCCAGATTGGCGACGGTGGTGTTGGCCGGATCGAAGCCGGCAAACTCAACGCCCGGCTGCGCGGCAAGCCACTGGACAGCAGCCACAGCCGGAGAACTGGCGACAATCTCGATCTGGGCGACCTTCACCTCATCCGCGGCCTGCGTCTTGTAGCGCCCATCGGTAAACAGGCGCGCACTCCGTCGGGTGACGGCCAGCGCTGCGCTGGAGCCTGTGAATCCAGAGAGATAGCGGAGATCGGGAAGATAGGTAACCAGCAGGCCATGAAGCCCTGCCTTGGTCAAACGGCGGCGAAGAAGCCCGATGCGGCGAAAGTGGTCCACGGGGTAAGAATAACAGGGGGGCTGGGATCAGGGATTCTTGTTCCCTGCCTTTAGAGCGCCGCTCTTACCGGCTTTTTCTCGTGTGGGTCGAGTTCTGCGTCGGCGGCGTGGAGGTCTGCCTGGCGGTCCATCCATTCGTCCAGGCGGGAGCGCTTGAAGCGCCAGCGGTTGCCCAGCTTGAAGGCGGGCACGAAGCCCTCGGAGGCGTACTTGTAGAGCGTGTCGGGGGAGATGCCGAGGTATTCCGAGGCCTGGCGAATATCCATGACCTCTCGCACCTCAGAGACCAGCAGGTTGGAGCGTACACTGGCGCTGCGCATGATTGCCCCCTGAAAGCAGAGCTTTCCCGGAGAGATTCCGGCACTGTTCCCGGTAGTCTTGTATATAACGCGGTTTCACCCGGCATTTCAAGGGATTTCAGGCAGTTGGAGGACATTCATCGGCTTTCCGGACTCCGATTTGGGAGGTTTTCCGGAGGAGTTCCGGCCTAAAATACAGCCGGTTGGGGCACATACACTACTAGCCACAAGTCCTTGCGTTGTTATGCCGGATGGTGCGCTTCGCCCTTAGTTCTGCTCGTCGCGGCGGTGAAGGGTGGGTTTGTCGTCGTCGCTGGAGGGGGTTGACGAGTTGCCTGAATCCTTCCCGGCCTTTCGCAGCGACGGCTTGTTGACGTTCGTTGAGTCGGTGAGGCGGCGCTTGTTCTCGATGCGCGCCAGCCGCGCCTTCACGTCGTCAAACTCCGAGGTGGTCACCATGTATCCGTCCCGAGGGGGAAGAATGCGGGCAATCTCCTCCTGGGTGCGCAGGATGCGGTAGGGGGTCTGCGGATGGTCGGAGAAGGCCTTGGCGACCGCGCCGGGCTTGCGCTTCTCCAGTGCCTGAACCTTCTCAAAAAATGTGATGAGCGCCTGCGGGTCGTAGCCCGCGCGATACATATATTGCACGCCCAGGTAATCGGCCTGCGCTTCGAACTCGCGGGAAAACTTCATGAACGTGACGGGTACGCCGATGGAGGCGGCTTCATAGACTCCGTAGCCGGTCCAGCCGCCGATGAAGATCAGTGGAATGGCGCCCAGCTGGGCGTAGTTCAGGCGCGTCATTTCGCGGACCGCGTGATGGGCGCAGACGTGGGCGGTCTCATGGGCCATCACTCCGGCCAGTTCCGCCTCCTCGTCGGCGTTCAGAATCAGGCCGGAGTAGACGAAAAAGAAGCCTCCGGGGAGCGCAAATGCGTTGATCTCGTCCGAATCGATCACTTTGATGGTGAACGGCACCTTGCAATCGGAGTTCCTGACGATGTTCTGGCCGATGCGGTTCACGTACTCGGTAACCACCGGATCGGTGATGAACCTGGTGCTCTTCTCGATCTGCGTGGCGTACGTCCTGCCCATCTTGATCTCGGTGTCGGTCGAGTAGAAGTTCCTGAATCCGCGGCCGCCGATATCGCGATTGCCCACGGCGTTCACGTCGTCAATAGAGCCCGGCTTCACGTTGATCTTCTGGCTGCCCGGCTCGATCACCTTGTCCGTATTGACGG
>JBAVYF010000515.1:0-9849 GCA_049698655.1 Occallatibacter sp.
AGCGTAGCCGAAGGGGATCTGCGGTTGTTCTTCAATCAACTTCTGACTCACCATACTATTGATCCGGCCCAGAAGTTTTGAAACGCTGTGCCCCATCCATTCCGCGCTTTTTGCGGAATGGGTGGGAAGGAGTGTTGCATTTCTTTGGGGCCGGATCAGTATGGCGAAAGAATGAGGCACACAAACCGCATGGTAATTCCCGGTTGTCTTCTACCGGCCAACGACCAGCACTTGAAAGCTGCCCGGGATAATGGCTGGCCGAGGGCGCGGATTTTCCGGTGTGGGCTCGGGGCGCGGGCCGAACTCGGCGGCGACCAGGTAGACGCGGTCAGCAGCAGAGTCGTAAGCCATGGTGCGCGCGCTGGCCTGGGTGGCCAGGTTCTCGATAGTTGGATAGCCGGGAGCGGCGGCATCGACCACGGAGAGAATCCCATCCCGGCCGCAGGATGCAAAGGCGAGCTTATGCGCAGCGTCCCAGCCGGCGGCGTCGGGGCCTTCGCCAATGGCGGGCGTGGCAAGCACCTTGCCGGTCTTCGCGTCGGTCACGGCCATCTTCTTGCCGTCGCAGACGCTGAAGAGCCTTCCGCCTGCAACATCAAAAGCCAGCCCGGAAGGCCCGTCGCAGCCGGTCAGCGGCCACTCGGCGGTGAGCTGATTGGTGTGTGCGTCCAGGCGGACGATCTCGCCCTTGTCTTCGATGTTGACGAAGACTGTGCCCTGGCCATCGACAACGGCAAACTCAGGCTTGCCGGGCAGCGGGATTGTGGCAATAACTTTTTGTGTGGCGGCGTCGATTACGGTCGCGTCGTGGCTGCGTCCGTTGAATGCCCAGACCGTCTGCGTGGCCGGCTCAAAGACGATGGCGTCCGGGTTGGTTCCGGCAGGAATGGTGGCCACAGTTGCCAGCGTGGCGCGGTCGAAGATGACCACCGCGTTGCCGCCGCCGTCGGAGATGTAGCCGAACTTGCCGGCGGTGTCGAGAGCGATGCCGTGAGTGCCGTGCAGATTGGCAATCGTGCCGGCTAGCTTGCCGGTCTGCGTGTCGGCCACATCGACGCGCGCGCCGCGGGTAAGATAGAGCCGGTGAGCCGGTGGATCGGCCAATAGGTAATCCCAGCCGCCCTCGCCGCCCAGCTTCCAGTGATCGATAATTTTGTAAGGCTGTTGCGCGGGGATGGGACGAACAGCAGCCAGAAGACCGCAAAGCAAAGCCGCGGTCGCGAGGGACCGGGCAACAAAGCGAAAACTGCATTTCACGGACATAAAATATCTCCTACTGCAACAGACGAAGAATACACCCTGCCGGTTTCAAACGGATGAAACCGCGGGCGATTCACGGCCCCGATAGATTACGCTCATAGCAGCACCCCGAAAACGCCCCGAGGACCTCACTTTGCGTATTGTTCTCTCGAATATCGGCACCTACGGCGACACCAATCCTTTGATCGCCATTGCACTGGAACTGAAGCGGCGCGGACACACGCCTGTGATGGCGCTGCCGGCGGTCTACGAGCCGAAGATCGCACCTCTGGGGCTGGAGTTCCACGCCGTCCGGCCAGACATCGACCCCGCCAACACCATCCTGGTGGAGATGGTCTACGACATCAAGAACGGCACAGAGCATGGGCTGAGAAATTTTCTCTTTCCCGCGCTGCGTGAGACTTACGACGACCTGCTGGATGCGGCGACGAAGCCCGAACGCGCCGACCTGCTGCTTGTGGGTGAGCTGAACTACGCCGGGCCGCTGGTGGCCGAGGTGACGGGGATTCCGTGGGCCAGCTACGTACTGGCGCCGCTCTCGTTTTTCTCCGCCTTCGACCCGCCGGTGTTGCCGCCATATCCGCGACTGGCTCGCGCTGACAAGGCGGTTCCGGGCTTCGGGCGCATCATCAAGCGGGTGGCGCGGTTTGCCAGCCGCAAGTGGCCCGAGCCGATTTACGAGCTGCGCCGCGAGCTGGGGCTGCCCAAAGGCGCGAATCCGCTCTTCGACGCCAAGCACTCGCCGCACCTGGTGCTGGCCTTGTTTTCGCGCGTGTTGGGCACCGAACAAAAGGACTGGCCCGCGCACACGCTGATCACCGGCTTCTGCTACTACGACGCCGACGGGGGCAACGCCGCGCTGCCGGAAAATTTGGAAAAGTTCATGGCCGCGGGCGAACCTCCGGTGGTCTTCACGCTGGGCTCGGCGGCGGTGCTGGCGGCGGGGGATTTTTACGAGGTTTCGGCCAAGGCAGCGATGCGGTTGGGGATTCGCGCAGTGCTGCTGATTGGAACCGACCCGCGCAACCAGTTGAAGACGGCGCTGCCGGAGACCGTTTGCGTGGCCGAGTACGCGCCCTATTCAAAGCTGTTTTCGCGCACGTCGATGGTGGTGCACCAGGGCGGCGTGGGGACGACCGCGCAATGCCTGCGCGCGGGCAAGCCGATGCTCATCATGCCCTTCTCGCACGACCAGCCGGACAACGCCCGCCGGATGAGGCGGCTGAAAGTGGCGCGGGTGATGCAGCGCGGCAACTACAAGCCTTGGCGCGTGGCGCGCCGGTTGAAGAAGATGCTCGCCGAGCCGCGACTTGCCATGCAGTCTGAGAGCGTGGCCAAACAGTTAGCCAGCGAGAACGGCGTGCGCGCAGCCTGCGATGCGCTGGAAGAGTTGTACAGAAAGTCTCGATGATTTCCAAACTGTCGCTCTTGCGAGCGCTTAGCGAGCGTTTGGCCGCACCGCAGGTCTCCACCGCAAAATCGGCTTCCTCGCCGCCTGCACTTCATCGAGCCGCGAGACGCGCGTCGAGTGCGGCGCAGTCTTCACCAGCTCCGGAGTCTCCTCCACCTCGCGGGCGATGGCGCGCATCGCATCGATGAACAGGTCCAGCTCCTCCAGCGACTCGCTCTCGGTCGGCTCGATCATCAGAGCGCCGTGGACGATCATCGGGAAGCTGACCGTGTAGGGATGGAAGCCGTAATCGATGAGCCGCTTGGCGATGTCGCCGGTCTTGACACCCCTGGCCGCCTGGAGTTTGTCGCTGAAAACCACCTCGTGCATCGACGCGGTCTTGTAGGGAAGCTCGTAGAGATCTTCCAGGTTCTTGCGAATGTAGTTGGCGTTGAGCACGGCGTCTTCGGTGGTCTGGCGCAGGCCGTCTGGTCCGTTGGCCAGAATGTAGGCCAGCGCGCGAATCAACACGCCCACGTTGCCGTAGAAGGAGCGAACCCGGCCCAACGACTGCGGCCGATCATAGTTCCAGTACTTCGCGCCATTCTTGCCCTGGGCGAGCACCGGCACGGGCAGGAATGGCTCAAGAAACTTCTTGCAAGCTACCGGCCCTGAGCCGGGTCCGCCGCCACCATGGGGCGTCGAGAAGGTCTTGTGCAGGTTCAGGTGCATCACGTCTACGCCGAAGTCGCCCGGTCGCGCCTTGCCCACCAGCGCGTTCATGTTCGCGCCGTCCATGTAGAGCAGCGCGCCTTTGGCATGGAGGATTTCGGCGATCTTTGCAATCTGGCTCTCAAAAACTCCAATCGTCGATGGATTGGTCAGCATCAATGCGGCGGTATCATCATCTACCTGGCGAGTTAGAGCCTCCAGGTCGATGCCGCCCTCGGGGTTGGACTTGAGGCTTTCGACCGTGTAACCGCAGATAGCAGCTGATGCCGGGTTAGTGCCGTGCGCCGAGTCGGGGATGAGTATCTTCTTGCGCGGATTCCCTTTCGACTCATGCCATGCGCGGACTAACAGGATTCCCGTGAACTCGCCGTGCGCTCCGGCCGCCGGCTGGAGGGTGATCGCATCCATGCCGGTGATTTCGATGAGGCAACGCTGGAGCAGATCAATAACTTCAAGAATCCCTTGCGCCAGCGAGTCAGGCCGGTAAGGATGCGCCTCGGCCAATCCCTCGATGCGGGCGACTAACTCATTCACTCTCGGGTTGTACTTCATCGTGCAGGAGCCCAGCGGATACATTCCCAGGTCGATGGCATAGTTCCACGTCGAGAGCCGCGTGAAGTGGCGGATAATCTCGATCTCGCTTAACTCAGGCAACTCTCCCGGGGTGACGCGATGGGCCGCGCCAAGCAGCGCCGCGACGTTCACTGCGGGCACATCGAGCGGAGGCAGCTTGTAGGCGCGCTTGCCTGGCGAGGACTTCTCGAAGAGCAGAGCCTCGTTCTGCGTCGGGTGGGGGCGGACTTTGCCGTTGATGCGTGAAACAGAAACTTCAGAAGTTGCCATTCATCACTCCTCAAAAAAGTTTCGTTGAATATATTTGTCTAAGTTTGTTTGGATAAAAGGTCATTGTTTCATTTTTTGCCCATAACGTCGTTCATTCTTATACCATTCCAAAACCCCAAACACAATTCCGAAAAGAAAGAAAGTTATGGCTCCTATCACGAGAGGGGGGAGTATTTTGTCCGGATGACCGCGAAATACTATAGCATCCATGCAAGCGTAGAAGAGAAAAAGTGATACAAAAAATATAAGCACTCGCGCTCCCCTGAAAATAACGAAAAACAACATTCCGCGTTTACGTGTTTTATCCCACGCTTGGCATCGTTTTTCAAAGGCTGCAAATTTCTTGTCTCGATCAACTTTCAGCATGTAATCATTCACTTTCGTCATTTGCAATCCCTCCGGGGCTAATGCTCTGACCTACCAGGTCTAACCTTGCCCTGACGTTAGGTCATTGTTTTACGATAAACCCAAAGCGCCTTTCGTTCACATACCACGTACACCGCGCCCAAACGTATCCGGCTAAAGGACAAGCTATCAACATGCTAACCACAATAAGCCAATTCAGCTTTTGGTGGCGGCGAAGAACATTCGTGATATTGGTCAGGACAAACATCGTGCCGCCCCACTTCAGCGCTCCCCGGTAAATAAGGAAGGATTGTTTGCCGTGCTTCCGCTTTTTCTCCCATTTCCGTCGCTGCCTATTGAACACCGCGGATCTGAATCTCTCGAACATCTGCGCATCTCCATTCGCAAATGCAAAACCAGACAACCTCGATCGCCTGGCCTATGCCCTCACCGGCCTGGCTGCCAGAGTATTAGCCGCGGCGTCGATCTGCGCGCGGGTAACAATTTCGGTTGCGCACCAGAGGGTTGCGTTGCGCAGTTCGGGGTACCAGCGGCCCAGTTCGATGCCGCCGACGATCTTATTGTCGAGAAGCCGTGCGTTCCATTGCGCCGGAGCTTCTTCGGTTAGAAGAACAAACTCGTGGAAGCGCGGCGCGCCGGTGAAAAGGAGCTTCGCGCCCGGTTGGGCGGAGAGAGTCTTGGCCGCATAACTTGCTTTCGCCAGGTTATGCTCGGCTAACTCGCGGATTCCCTCTTTGCCATAGACGCTGAGGAAGATAGTTGCCATCAGCGCGACTAATGCCTGGTTAGTGCAGATATTCGAGGTGGCTTTCTCGCGGCGAATATGCTGCTCGCGGGTAGAAAGCGTGAGGACGTATCCGCGGTAACCGGAGCCATCGACGGTTTGGCCGACGAGGCGCCCAGGCATCTGGCGGACAAACTGTTCCCTGGCCGCGAGCACGCCGCAGTATGGGCCGCCGTAGCTGAGCGCGACGCCGAACGATTGCGCTTCCAGGCTGACGATATCAGCCTCGACCGGCGGGCGAACCACGCCCAGCGAAATCGCCTCGGCAATGGAGACAATCAGCAGAGCGCCCTTGGCGTGAGCGATGTCCGCGATGGCCGGAATATCTTCAATAACGCCAAAGAAGTTGGGACTTTGCACGAGTACGGCTGCGGTTTCATCCGTGACGCCGGCTTCAAGAGCGGCCCGATCGATGCGGCCGGTCTCGCGGTCGTAACCGACCAAAGTCATAGGCAGGCCCTGGTGCTTCGTGTAAGTGTCCAGCACCTCCCGGTACTCGGGATGAACAGTCGCGGCGACAACAGCCTTGTGGCGGCCTGTAACTCGCACGGCCATCATCACCGCCTCGGCAGCGCCCGTAGATCCGTCGTACATGCTGGCATTGGCCACGTCCATGCCGGTCAACTCGGCGATCATCGTCTGAAACTCGAAGATCGCCTGCAGCGTGCCTTGAGCTATCTCGGCCTGATAGGGCGTGTAACTCGTCAGAAACTCGCCGCGCTGAATCAGGGAGTCGATGATGACCGGGCGGTAATGCCGGTAAACGCCTGCGCCGAGAAAGCTGGCGAAGCCGGTCGAGTTCTTCCGTCCGGCGGCGCGGAAGTAGTCGATGATCTCGCTTTCGGCATGTGCGCGGGGCACGTCCAGGTCGCGGTTGAGGCGGTGCTCGGCGGGAATGACGGCAAACAGATCATCGATGGAGGCTGCGCCGATAGCGGCCAGCATCTGTTTGCGTTCGGCGGGAGAATTGGGCAGGTAGCGCATGATGCTCCTTTGGAGCAGTGGTCAGTGAACAGTGGTCAGTTAATAAAGCGCATGGAGTCTGTTGTTTCCAACCCTTGCGGCAGAAAGAAACCGCAAGGATGGGGCACCCAGATTTCAAAAGAGAGTAGAGCATTCTAGTCCCTAAGTCCCTGGTCCCTGTTTTTAGCTCTCTTCCGCGATGAAGGCCTCGTAGGCAGCGGCGTCGAGCAGGGCGTTAAGCTGCGCGGGGTCGGTGAGCGCGACCTTGATGATCCATGTTTCGTGGGGCTTCTCGTTGATCTTGTCGGGCGCGGACTTCAGCTCCTCGTTGACCGCGGTGACCGTTCCGGTGACGGGCGAGTAGAGGTCGCTGACCGCCTTGACGCTTTCCACCGAGCCGAAGGTGGCGTTGGCGGTGACCGCGTCGCCCACCTTGGGCAGGTCCACGTAGACGATGTCGCCGAGGGACTTCTGTGCGTAGTCCGTGATGCCGACGGCGCCGATGTTGCCCGCCAGTTCAATCCACTCATGCTCGCGGGTATAGCGAAAATTTGCGGGATAAGCCATGACGATTCCACTCCTCCAAAAAGCGAAACCTCAGTGTACGACTTGAGGGGGGCTGATGGAAAACAGGGGGCAGGGGCAGGGATCAAGGGTCTGGGGTCAGAAGCCCGCGATTTCATTCACGCGGGACCGAAGCCGGGATAGGGCGCAAGCGGGGCGACCACCAGGATTTCCAACATTCCGGCCTGATTGATGGGCAGGCTGTCGAGGGCGGCGCGGACCTTGGCCTCGCTGGCGGCTTCACAGAGGATGGCTGCGCCGGGAATGTCGCCGCGCTTCCAGACTTGCCGGAGCAGGCCGGCGGCGTAGAGTTCCTTTACGCGGTTGCTCTCGCGGGCGGCCATTTCCGCAGTGAAGGCTTCGGGCGGAAAAGCGTCGACGCGGCGGCGGGAGAGGGATAAAAATTGCATGGAACGATAGTAAAGGCAGAGAATAGGCAGCGTTGCATTCCTGCATCTGATTTGTGGATTATGGCACATTGGTTTTCAGTGCTCGGCCACAAATCGCACAAATACACTCCAAAATGCGATATGATTTCAGTTACTTGGCGCCAAGACTTAGGAGGTCTTCCCCATGCCGAAGTTCGTTATCGAGAGAGATATTCCCCAAGCAGGCAATCTGTCGTCCGAGCAGTTGAAGGCGATATCACAGACATCGTGCGGTGTTCTGCGAGAGATGGGCCCGCAGATTCAGTGGCTTCAGAGCTACGTCACCGACGACAAAGTCTACTGCGTTTACATTGCCCCCGATGAAGACGCAATACGCCAACATGCGCAGAAGGGTGGTTTCCCCGCCAACCGTGTCTCGCGCGTTCGAACGGTGATTGATCCCACAACGGCGGAGTGACACTGAAATCGTTTCGCTGGTACTCCTGTTTCCTACTTCTCAAAGAACCTGCCGTGCCCGCCGTTAGTCCACGGGTCATAGTGGGCGGCGAAGTTGGCGCGGTTTTGAACGCTGGGGTGACTATAGGTCCAGAACTCGACGAATGGGCTCGGGTCGGGATCTTCCAGCCAGGCCTCGCCTAAATGGCTGAAGGCGGAAACGGCTGTTTTCTGCGGGTCGGCGACCAAGCCGTGGATGGCCTCCTGGCCGTAGACGTCGGCCTCATGCTCGAAGTGGCGGCTGAAGGTGCTGCCGGCCGGCTGCAGGATAATGCCCGCGAGCGAGAGGGCGAAGAGCAGCACCAGGAAGCCCTGGCGGCTGGCGAGCGGAATGGTTCCGCTGTAGGCTTCAACCAATTGCCAGCGAGCGCCAAAGCGGCGGGCCAGCCAGCCGGCAAATGCGCCGCTGACCCAGAAGACAAAGAAGAGGCCGATGGCCATGCCGCCAAGCTGCTTGGGAATGTGGTTGAGGACGTAATGGCCGCTTTCATGGCCGAAGATGAAGAGTATTTCGTCGTCGGGCAGGCGGTCGGTTGCGGTGTCCCACATGACAAAGCGCTTGGTGGCGCCGATGCCGGTGACGTAGGCGTTGAGGCCGTTGGATTTTTCGCTGGCCTTCATCAGGAACATGCGGTCGGGCGCGATGTGGGTGCCGGTGCGGGCAACGACGGTTTCCAGCTTTGTGACCAGGGCGGCATGCGTTTTTGTGAGCGGCTCAAACTTGTTGAAGATGGGGTCGAGCAGCGGAGCGGCAAAAACCGAGATCAAAATCAGCGGCAGCGAGATCAGCCAGATCCAAACCCAGAAGCGGCGCGGAGAAACGCGGACAATCCAGTTGAAGAGCAGCAGAACCGGCGTGCCGAAGAGCAGCGAGAGGCCCAGGCCTTTTGCCAGATCGCCCGTCCAACTGCCCCAGCCCTGCACGCTGATGCCGTAACTCCGGCTGACCGCGTGGCCGATTGCATCCAGCGGCAGGTCCGCCAAAGTCGTGATGACAATAAAGGCCGCGAAGAAGAGCAGTCCCTGAAGCCAGCGGCGGGGTAAAAGCCGCTCAGCCCAGGCGGCCAGCCCTGCGGCCCAGCGAGTGGCTAGCAGCAGCCAGAGAACGATCAATCCCCAGAGCGAGCCAATAATCTCGAGCGCGAGTTGAATGTGGCTGAGTCTGATGGCCTTGGCCAGCTTGTCGGGCGGCAGGGAGTAGGCCTGCGTGCTGGCGGGCTGGGCCGGGGCCGATGGGACGGCTGTAGAGACCGGCGCGGGCTGGGCCGGCGCTGTCTGGCCGGAGCAAAGACGCGGAGTGAGGCCGGTGAGCAGGAAGGCAAGGCAAAGAGCCGGCAGAGTTCGGCGCGCAAACGTCATGGGTCATTTCCTCTTGAGTAGCTTACTCTGAGACAATTCGGTTTGACGACTTTTACTGAGTTTTACAGCCTATGACAGAGATATCTTGTCCTTTTGGAAGGCGGGCGGCCAACAACGCCGGTATCCGCGCGGTTTTTGCCACTTTGGCGCTGGCTGTGCCCCTGGCTGCCGGAGCGCAACAGCAAGCCACACCTGCTCTCCACCCCGCGAACCAGAACCCGTCCACGGGGACCCCGGTACTTCTGGACGCGATGACCACCGAACTGCACCGCGCCTTTACCTCACTCGGCAAACAGGGGGACGACAAGCAGGTGCCGCCCTACTTCCTGAGTTACTCGGTGAGTGAAGCCGACTTTGTGGCTATTCGCGCGCAATTCGGGGCGCTGGTGGACAGTTCGTCCAATCATGTGCGCGTGGCCGACGTGCAGGTGCGGCTGGGCGAGCCCAAACTGGATAACACACACGGCGCCCATCGCGGCTCGGCGGTGACCAGCATCCCGCTGCCGCTGAGCGACGACCGCGAGGCGTTGGCGCGGTCGCTATGGCTGGCCACCAACGCCGGCTACGGAAACGCGCTGGACAACTACTTGCGGGTGAAAACGGAAGCCGAAGTCCGGGCCAGGGAAGAAGACAGCTCGCCGGACTTCAGCCAGGAGTCGCCGCAGGTGTACCTCGGCAAGCCGGCGCCGCAGGTCATGGTGGAC
>JBAVYF010000516.1:0-5619 GCA_049698655.1 Occallatibacter sp.
AGCGTAGCCACCGCAAAACCCTTGGCCTCTCTGGCCGAAGCGCAAAGGCTCAGGCTCAGGCCCGCGCAGGCTGCAAAGACGATGAGCGGCAAAGACCGGAAGTGATTGCCAGGGCTGGCCGGACAGAAGTGTCTGAATCGAATCGGGAACAACGATTGCATCATGCGCTTTAAGTTACTACTGCCCGTTCCCATTTCGCAAACGCCAGGCAGAAATCACACGCCGTCCGGCCGCTCCGCGTTCAGGGCTCTTCCCTCTTCCACAAGCCGCCTCATGCCGTTTTCTGCTACCCTTTTCTCGCATGGAATTTACAAATCTTCACCTCGACAAACGCCCTCCGCTGGCCATCGTCACCCTCGACCGGCCCAAAGTCCTCAACGCCCTCAACGCCGAGACCCTCGCCGAGCTCTCTGAAGCCTTCGAGGAGCTGGCCGCCGACCACGCAATTCGCGTCGTTCTTGTCACTGGCGCCGGTGGCCGGGCTTTTGTTGCCGGCGCCGACATCCGCGAGCTGGCTGCGCTTTCCGCCGAAGAGGGCCGCGTCTTTGCCCTTCGCGGGCAGGAGGTTTTTCGCCGCATCGAGACCCTGGGCAAGCCGGTTATCGCCTGCGTACAGGGCTTTGCCCTGGGCGGAGGCTGCGAGCTGGCCATGGCCTGCACCCTGCGCCTGGCCGCTGACGATGCCCGCCTGGGCCAGCCGGAGGTCAAGCTGGGCATCATGGCCGGCTACGGCGGCTCGCAGCGCCTGCCACGCCTCGTGGGCCGCGGCGCGGGACTCAAACTGCTGCTCACCGGAGCCATCATCGACGCGCGCGAGGCCCTCCGCATCGGCCTCGTCGATGAAGTCCTTCCCGCCGCCGAGCTGATGCAGCGCGCCGAGGCCCTGGCGCAGGAGATTGCCGCCAACGCACCGCTCGCCATCGCTGAAACCTTGCGCGCCGTCGATGAGGGCATCGACCTGCCGCTCGATCTGGCCCTGCTCCGCGAGGCCGTCCGCTTCGGCCACCTCTGCGGCACCGCTGACAAGAACGAAGGCACGCAAGCCTTCCTCGCCAAGCGCCCTCCCGTCTGGAAAGGCGAGTGAAGCGCGAGGTCCGAGACACGGAAAGGCCGGACCGCCGGCCCTGTTATTCTTAAAGGGTGATCGAGCGCTCAAGACTCAATGGATTTGCGGCCATGGCTCTGCTGTTGGGCGTGGCCCTCACCGCCTGCCACAAGGAAGAGCAGGCCGTCGTCGGCGTGGCTCAGAGCGCGGTCAACGCCGAGCAGAAGGCCCAGGCCGCCGCCCAGGCCGCAGCCTTCACGCGCGACAGCCAGCGCGCCGCCCTGGCCCTGATCCCGCTGCCTACCAAGAGCATGTATGTGGACATTCACGAGCCGGGCGCGTGGGCCAATCCCTTTCTCTCGGTCGATGCTGATACCCTGAACCTGCGCATCACCCTGGCCGACGCCAACCCCAGCAAACTGGGCCGGGGAACCATGCTCCGGCCCCGGGCCGCCCGCCGCCAGGAGATTCAGTTGCGCCCCGCCGACCTGGCCAAGGCCCTGGTCGCGCTGCCTCCCGGCGCATGGCGCTATGGCCGCGTCATCGCCGTGGCCGAGTCGCCCCTGGCCAGCCGCAAAAACCTCCCAAAAGTTCGTCGCAACGTCGAAGCCGTCATCCAGCAACTCAACGACCTCGGCATCGTCGTCGAAGAATGGCCCACGCGGTAGAGCTTTCCTTCTTCACCAGTCGCTTGCGCCCAAGCCAATCACTCACCCGCCATCATGCTAAACACAAAGGCCGCTCAATTCCGATTGAGCGGCCTTTCTTGCACGTTCTTGCGGATATTATTCCGGATCTCAGAAGTCGAACTTCGCGGTCAGTTCGATGAGCCGCGAAGATGTATCGCCGCCCAACTGCGATCCGAGGATCGAAGTCGGCGGACTGACCGCGGAGCTGATCTTGCCAAAGCTCCCGTGCGACGAAATGTTGATGCCGGGCTGTCCGAAGTTCGGGTGATTGAAGAGATTGAAGAACTGCGCGCCGACCTTGAGCTTACTCGTTTCCAAGTGAGGCATGACGAAGCCCTTGGTGATTGCGAAGTCGGTGTCGGTGTAGTTGGGGCCGAAGAGCTGGTTGCGGGCGGACTGGCCGAAATCCGTCGGCGTAGCGAAGCTCGACACAAACGAACATGCGGTTCCCTGGGCAGCCGACTCGCCTCCGCAGTGCGTGTTGCTGATCGGCGCGCTCTGTCGCGCGAACAGCGCCCCGCCGTAATTGGCAAGGGATGCTGAATACACAACCGAAAAGGGCAATCCCGTGCTATGGAAGACGGTTCCCGATACCTGCCAGTTGTCCACCAGCAGCCTCGGCCCCCGGTAATGCGGCATCGAATAAATGTAGTTGCCGCTCACGTACTGCCGAACGTCGTAATCCGCGTTGCCGTAGTTCTGCCTCAAGTTGAATGGATTGTCCGGATAGTAACTGCTCCGGCCCGTGAACGCCGCGAATCCTCCATTGGAAATCTCGTCCAGCGCGTGGCTCCACTGGTAGTTGAAGGTGACCGTCAGGTTGGCTGACCGGTGCTGCCCTGTGACCACCAGGCCGTTGTAATTTCCAATGCCGGAACTCGATATTACGGTAACGCCTCCGAAGTTCGGATTGGGAGCCGATGTTGGAAGCTCGCTTAAGCCGGAGCCGCTGCGTTTATAGATATTCGGGCCGTAGTTCTGCACCGGGTCATGATAGCTGCGGTTGCCAACGTAGAGGACGGTGAGGCTGTCGGAGCGAGTCAGCCGCTGCTCGGCGGCCAGGCTCCACTCCAGGTATGTGGGGTACTGAATTTGTTGCGCTGCGGTTGTAAAGCTGGGCACGGCAAAGAAAGGCACCGAAGCAGTCATGGTCGCATCACTCGCCCCGGAAGAAAAGCCGCTCTGAAAGGCCGTGGCAGAGGCGGCCGCTGTAGTTCGCGCGCTGAGCAAAGAGGTGTATACCGTTGAACTAGCCCCGGGGGCGAGCAACAAATTAACCGCGCCTCCTTTATTCGGCCCGGTGACGGAAAACTGTATATTGCTGGGAGCGTTGTTGAGGAGCATATCCGCGATTCGAGCGGGAAAGGCGTCGTTGAACATGCCGAAGCCGCCGCGCAGTGTCGTCCCGCGATTGAGTCCGAAGGGCTGGTAAGCGAATCCCACGCGCGGCTGCCAGCCAACCATCTCCAGGCTGTTCAGCGCCGTGCCCAGGTTCGGCAGAATCAGCTTGTTGTAAGCTGTCGAGGTGCTGGTGCTCTCGGCGGGAAAATCGGCGGCCAGGCGAGCATAGCAGTTGGTCCGGCAGACAGGGTTGGAGTCGTGTTCCACGCGCAGCCCGTAGGTGAGGGTGAGAGTGGGCCGAACCTTCCATTGGTCCTGCGCATACCAGCCCATGGTGTAGAGCGCAATCGGCTGCGTGGCGCGGCTTGGAAAATTCTCCGTCCACTTGTCGACGTAACCCTGATCGAAGCTTCTGGAGTATACATACGCCAGAGGCGAAGTTGTGTAATCCGAAGGGCTGGGGTCGGTAACGTCATAGCGGTGCATCGTCCAGCCCGCGGTCAGCGTGTGCTTGCCCCTGGTCCAGCTCAGATCGTCCTGGAATTGATAGTTGGTCGTATTGCGGCTCTGGGGCCAGTACATGTCCTCGCCGCCGGGGTATGCGTCGGCATTGTTGCTTCCCATGTCACCGTCATAGAATTCGAGGCCGAATGGAACCAGCGCTTCCGCGGCCGCCTGGTTGGGGTTGCCGGTAATCGAATGAGAGTAATTGGCAGTGAAGAGAAACTGGTTGGAGAGCGTTCGTGAGAACTGATGCTGCTCGCTGAGCTGGCCGTTGTAATAAGGCTCAGGGCTGAATGCATTGAACAGCGGGTTCAACAGGCTGGTGAAGCTGGCCTGGACTCCCTTGTCGATGGTCACGTGGCCGAACAGATGGTCCTTGTCGCTGAAGTTGTGGTCCACGCGCCCGTTGAACATTTGCTCATGGCTCTCGTTGCTGGCCGTGCCGTTGAAGACCACCGTGCCGTAGCCGCCGCTGCTGGCGTCGCTGGTGGAAACGGCGGCGGTGGAGTAACCGGGAGCGTTGTTGTAGAGGCTGAAAATATTCTGGTAAATCTTGTATTCAGTCGTGCCCGAGGCCATGCCGTTCGTCACCAGGTTGGCCAGAACATTCGTCTGATAGCTGGCGTCGGGAGCGTAGACCGTGTCGCGGCTCGGCAGGATGAAGTAGAGACCTTCGTAATTGACGAAGAAGAAGGTCTTGTTGCGCCAGATAGGTCCGCCCACAGCGGCTGCCCATTGGTTCGCATTCTCAAACGGCCTTGGCGTGCCGGCCATCTTGTAGAAGAAGTCGTTGGCGTTCATTGCGCGGCCATTCCACCAGTAGGCGGTGTTGCCGTGAAACTGGTTTCCTCCGGAGCGGGTCACCTGCGAAATCTGCGCCCCGCCCAACCCGCCGAACGACGCATTATAGGCATTGGAAGTCACCGTAACCGAAGCAATGTCGTTGGCGCCCAACACTAGGTCAGTGGCCCCGGAGTTGATCGTGTTGCGCATCGGCTCGTTGTAGTAGCCGCCGTTGACCGACAGGGCGTTGGATGTTCCCGGCAATCCGAACGAGGAGAAGTTGCCGAATCCGCTCTGCGTGTTCATAATGCTGCCGGGTGCGAGCTGGGCCAGGAAGGTAATATCGTTTCCGGGATTGGGCAGCAGCAGAATCTGCCGCTGCGTGAACGTGGTGGTGATCTGCGCATCGTCCCCATGCAGCAGCGGCACCTCGCTGCCATTCACCTCCACAGTGACGCTGCTTTTGCCCACGGTCATGGCCACATTCGCTGTGGCAACGGTGCCTGGGCTCAAATCGACGGTCAGCGTGGTCTTCTCAAAGCCGGCTGCCGCCGCCGAAACCGAATAACGCCCCGGAGGAAGTTGCGAAACGCGATACTCACCGCTGGAACTGGTGGCGGCGGTGCGGGTTTCGCCGTTGGCGAGGTTGGTAACGCTCACGGCGGCGCTGGGAACGACCGCGCCGGAAGGATCGGAAACGACGCCGGCGATCGCGCTGGTCGTGTTTGTCTGGGCCTGGGCAAATGGGGCCGCAAGGTTCACGGCCAATGCGGCAACGGCCAACAGGCTCAGCGTCAGGGCCGTAATCTGCAATCGGAAAAATCGCATCATATTCCTCCAGACTCAAACCGGAACTTCGGCCTTGAGATCGAAATTCCTGCTATCTCTACACTATCTGTATCATTTGCGGAGAATTTCTGGAAACTCTGCCGGGTGCCGTCTGCCTGGACAGCCTGCCCTGAGCGGAGCCGGGGTCCCCAGCGACTCGGGGTCCCCGGTGAGCGATCTTTGCTCGCTGGGGTGTGGGGACAGGTCTTCGTCGCTGGGGTGGGAAGCCGAGGGGGCGGCTGGCCCCATCGCAGGTGGTTGCAGATAATTTCCTTCCTATGGCGCACAATCATTCAATGAACAAGGACCAGATGAGCGGACCGTTACTGACAACTGACCACCGCGCAGTTGACGGTGGTTTACGACCGGACGCATCCAAGGGCGCGGTGAGCTCGACGAGTGGCAAAGACTGTTTGCCGCAAGTGCGAA
>JBAVYF010000517.1:0-1549 GCA_049698655.1 Occallatibacter sp.
AAATCCTGACCCCGTCCGCAGTGCAGGCGCTGACTGACTACCACTGGCCGGGCAATGTGCGCGAACTGAAGAATGTGATAGAGCGGGTGCTGATTCTCAATCCCCGCACCTTGCGCATCGAACGCAAACACCTGCCCCCGCTCACTCACAAAGCCGGCACGCGCTCGACCGAAGAATTCTCTACCCTGCAACAGGCTCGCGACGCCTACGAACGCGAGTTTATCCTGAAAAAGATTGATGAATCCCGCAATAACATGAGCCGCGCCGCTGAGCTGCTTGGCCTGGAGCGTAGCCACCTCTACCGCAAGATGAAGGCGCTGGGGATCAGCGTGCGGGAATAACAATCAGCTGTCAGCTTTAAGTTGCCAGTGGTCAGCTGGTGGCGCGACGCTGGTGGTTTTGAAAGGGCATGGCTTTATCCGTGCCGTAAAGCTGGCCAAACGCTGTCGGCTTTGCCGCTGAGGGAATGCAAGTAGTTGAAAATACATTCCCTCGGAGGCTAAAGTCCGGAATCTAGTCTGCTGCTCTACTGCGCGAGCGGCCGCGTGCCCAAGTCTCGCATTTAAGCCCCACAACTCCCCGCCGCGCCTGTCCGGAAGCGCACACGAGTTCGCGAAAGCGGACAAACGCGGACCTGCGCCTGTCCCAAAGCTTTCGGCTATCTCCTTGACGGCGCGCAATTTGAGCCGTTTGCGCCAGGCTGCAACTTTGGCAGGGAAATTGCACGTATTTTGGCTCAAGAGCCAGATGCGGAGGGAAACGATGGCGTATTTTGAGCGGATGCGTGATGTGATTTCCGGGCCATTCAGCCCCGAGGTCATCCAGCAGCGTGCGGCGGCCGGGTGGCAGATGGTTTCCATCGAATGGAGGCGCGAGCTACCCGATGCGGAAGCGCCCACAGAAGGCGCGTTCAACGAGGACATCCCCTACGGACTGCGCATCTCCGACGACTGCAAACGGCTGGAGCCCGATCCTGCCGAGCACCGCGCCCTGATGCAGATGATGGAGTTGCTGGTACAGGAGTTTTCTTATTCGAGCATCGTCAGCGACCTGAACGAAAAGGGCTTTCGCATGAGGGATGGCCGCCCCTGGAGCCGCGTGGCCGTCTTCAACATGATTCCGCGCCTCATCGAGGTTGGCCCGCGTTTCTTCAGTTCAGAGGAGTGGGAGCAGCGGCGGCAAAGCTTCGCGCACGTAAAAGCGCCAGAGGTTGATTAGGAAATGCTCTTCGCGGGTGTTCGCTGACTTGCTGACCTGCTACTGTCCCCTTCGGCCCCGCATTATCAACCGTTTACGGGTCCACACGAACCCTTGGACTCGCCGGTTGGTCCCGGATAAGAACGTAAAACCGGCAGATAATGGAACCCCAGCCGCTCCTGTCGCGTCTAATCCAATGTATCCTTGTAGTTGGAGATGTTTTTGCTCACAGGATTGCAGCCGAATTTCCGCTATGGTCGCCGCCGAAAGCCACGCACTTTCGGGGCAACCACTTTGCTGTGTTTGACTTTGCTAGCGATGGTGGCCGTGGTCCAGGTGGCGCACATACATC
>JBAVYF010000518.1:0-5048 GCA_049698655.1 Occallatibacter sp.
CCCTTGTACTCTGGGCATATTTACTGATGATTCAGAATTTGTTCGCTAGCTCTCTCGGTGCTTCAGTGATTCTGGCAGTTACCTGGTCTCTGGCTATCGAGGAGCAATTCTACCTGGTTTGGCCGGCAGTGATTCGATATGCGTCCCGGCGCGTAGCGCTGCCGTGCATACTTTCCAGCTTCCTCTTGGCTCCTTTGCTTCGTATATGGGCTATGCAGCACGGTTTTCCGCAGATCACCATATACTCTAATCCGTTGACCCACGGTGATGGTCTCCTGTCTGGAGCAATAATTGCCATTTGGTTACGGTCAGCAAGGCCGAAACGACGCACTTTACTGCTGGTGGGTGCCACTCTGCTCTTGGCTGGCCTTGCCCTGTATCTGGCCATACAGCCCTCCCATGTCACGAGCCAGTATTGCTCTCCGCTTGTGTTTTCGGCAGTCGCACTATTTTCCACAGGTCTGCTTCTGGTTTCGTTAGTTTCCGAGAATGTGGGGCCTCTTTTGCACCGATTCTTCTTTATGAACCGTACGCTATCCTTCTTCGGATTCATCAGCTACAGCCTCTATCTGTACCATTTCTTCATCATAAAGTTGGTAGTAAGCGATAAGCTGCTGACAAGGCTAGACCGATGGCATCACCCGAGCATAACCGGATACCTCATGGCCATGTGTGGGTTCGGACTCTGCGTCTCGATAGCTTGGATATCGCGAGTAACGCTTGAGCGTACGGCCCTTTCCAAAAAAGGACTCTTCGGCTAGTGCCTGTTCACACTGCCACGGCAGTGCGACGGGAGACGAATTGTCAAAGGTTATTCGTGTAGAATTTACCCTTTGGCAGTGGTAGGTTCCCGAAATCAGATTTATGATGCACAATCAATAGCGTGATGAGTTTCCGATTTGCACTACACCACGATCTTCGCGGAGGCGGGGATCTGGCTGCAGCCGACTGGACCGTCAACAACAAAGTTGTCCGCTTCTGGCAGAGGGTTTCCAGTTAAGATTGAACTGCGTCGATGGAGCGGCCCAATGAGTGAGCGAGCCATGGCAGATAAGACCGCGTCGCCGGACGGCGACAAAAGGGAGTTAGGCAGCACAACGGTAGATCGCACCCGCTTTCAACGGGTTCTGCAGGATTGCGTCCGCGCAGAGGGCATCGATCTCCAGAGCAATGTAATGATTGTCGGCGGAAGCTATGAGGACGCGGAAATTCTGCGCAAAGTCGGATTCAGGCGCATGACACTGACCAATCTTCAGGACTTGGCCAATTTCGAGCTGCCCCCCATGGACGGGGCTGAACTATGCATGGTGAATGCGGACGCTGAAGATATGCAATTCGCCGATGGATCCTATGATCTGGTGCTGGCGCACGAGATGCTGCATCACTGCCGCTCTCCGCACAAGGCCTTGCTCGAGATGCTCCGCGTAAGCCGCAGGCACGTCATCATTCAGGAGCCAAACAACTCACTCCTGATGCATGCATTTGTAAAGTTGCGTTTCTCTTTTCCGTATGAGCTTCCCGCTGTCGTCTTCCACAATTTCCAGGCGGGCGGCGTTCGCAATACCTGCGTCCCCAACTACATCTATCGATGGAACGCGCGGGAGATGTACCAGACAGCCGCCTCCTATATTCCCGAATCGGAGTTCAGCCTCTATGTCCGTCGATACTGGGACTTCAACGTGGACAAGGACGAACTCGCGCTGCGCAGCCAGACACGGATCGGCAGCTTCACGAAGATACTGGGGCCCGGTCTCTTTCTGGCGTGTCTGCACGGATTTCAGGCCGTCGCCAACCGACTGCCATGGCTGGGCGGGCAAGGGAATAAGTTCTTCGGCTGCATTACCAAATACGATGACCTGAAGCCATGGCTGGTGCGGGAAAGCGGTCGAATTGCCTTCAATCAGGACTACAGGAAGCGCCGATGAAACCGCTTCGTATTCTTGTAGTAGGTCAAACGCCGCCGCCCTTTGGCGGACAGGCTCTCATGATTCAGCTTTTTCTCGATGGGGCATATCAGGACATTGAGTTAGTTCATGTCCGGATGAGCTTTTCGAAGGAGTTGAAGTCCACCGGCAAGTTTAAGTTCATTAAGCTTTGGGAATTGTTCCGAGTTATAGCGGCGATCTATTGTGCCAAGATCAGTAAACGCCCAGAGGTCCTCTACTATCCGCCGTCCGGACCTAGTTTTGTGCCGGTGGTAAGAGACATTGTTATTCTAGGAATGACTCGGTGGCTCTTTAACGCGACCGTGTTGCACCTCCATGCGGGCGGGATTGCAGAGTATTCACGGAAAATGAATCCTGTGTCGAGATGGTTTTTCCGGTTTGCGTTTGCAAATCCGGATTTGGTCATTCGACCGGCCAGCCGTGCCCCTCAGGACGGCAAGGGCTTGTGTTGCAAAAAGGAAACAGTGATTGCAAATGGCATACCCGATTCCGCTGGGGAAAGTATTCAGAGAGCCGCTATCGGCGGAGTGCCGGTCAGGATTTTGCTGGTCGCCTTGCTGAGAGAAGACAAAGGAGTCCTTGTTGCGATCGACGCCGTCCAGCAATTGCTGTTGGCGGGAATGGATGTGGAGTTAACTTGTATTGGGGAGTGGGACTCGCCGGATTTTCAGGCGCGCGCTGAGTCTATGATTGAGCCGAAACTCAGGTCGCGGTTCAAGTTCCCAGGTGTTCAGACCGGAGACGGCAAATGGGAATATTACCGGAACGCGGACATTCTTCTTTTCCCGAGCTTTTTTCATTCAGAGACTTTCGGCCTTGTTCTTGTCGAGGCTATGTGCTTCAGCCTTCCCATGGTTGCAACCCGGTGGAGCGGGATACCCGAGGTCGTTGAGGAAGGAAGCTGTGCGATCCTTTGTGAGCCGCGTGATGTCGCGAGCTGCCGGGACGCTCTGGCACAGTTGGTGAATGATCCTTCTCTCCGCGACAAGATGGGCCGGCAAGCGCGGGAAAGATATCTGCGCTATTTCACGATTGAGGCGCATCGCAAAGCGATGGAAGGCGTTTTATCTCAATTAAGAGGATAGACAAGGAGAACATGCGAGTACTTGTCACTGGAGGCAGCGGATTTATCGGGACGCGCGTGGTTGAGGAGATGCTGAGCGCCTTCCCGTACGCCGCCGTGCTCAACATCGACCGCGAGAAGCCGCATCTGTCCAGTCATTTGCCTTATTGGCACAAAGGCGAGCTCCTGAATCCGTCAACGTTCATGGGCGCCGTCAGGGAGTTTCGTCCGACACATGCGATCCACATGGCAGCCCGTACAGATGGCGACGGGCGCACCCTGGATGACTACCGTGTCAACATCGAGGGCAGCGCCAATTTCATTGAGGCAATCAAGGCCGCCGGAAGCGTGCAGCGGACGATTTATTACTCGACTCAATACGTTGTTCGGGCAGGCCCATTGGCGCAGAATGACCGGGAGTATCGACCGGTAAATCTATACGGCGAAAGCAAGAGCAGGATGGAGGAAATGATTCGGCAAGATACAAGCCTTCCCGGTATTTGGACCATTGTGCGGCCAACAAATATATGGGGTCCATGGCATCCTCGCTATCCGCAGGAGTTCTGGCTGGTGGTAAAGAAAGGGCGTTATATACATCCGGGAGGAGCGGCGGTGGTTCGCGCGTACGGGTATGTCGGAAACGTGGCGGAATATACCCTCAGGATTCTCGCGGCGCCTGCCGAGGTGGTATCTGGGAAGACGTTTTACGTCGGAGATCCTCCAGCGGACATCAAGTTATGGGCCTCCGCGTTTACAAAGGCCCTTACGGGCCGGCAGCTCCGCGTTGCCCCGCGGCCCATCCTGCGGGGGATTGCGCTGATTGGGGATATGATCCGATCGACCGGACGGCCGTTTCCATTATTTACCAGCCGTTACCGAAGCATGACGCAAAGCTATCTTGTCGATATGACCCCGACCATTGCGCTTTTTGGAGGCGCGAAGTATTCCCTTGAAGACGGGGTCAAGGAGACAGTTGAATGGCTCAAGTCCCTCGGTGGAATCTGGAAAAGTTAAGCCCGTTGCAAAGAAGCGCCCCGCCGCCATTTGAACCGAGGAAGCCCCAACAGCGAATGCGGAGTTGAGCGCGATGAGGTCGAGTTGCGCCGTCCGGCGCGCTGACACTTCCGCTCATAGCGTATCCAGGTCCGCCGCATGCGTCCCCAGGCGCTTTGCCTGCTCCTCCCCGCTCAATACACGGAAGACCCCCTCGGCCAGGGCCTGCAATTCATCCTCGCCAGGATAAACGCGGATGGGCGCGATCCAGTCCAGTGCGCCGCGCAGCATTGTCACCACTCTCTCCGAATACGCCATTCCGCCGGTTAGCAGCACGGCGTCCACCTTGCCCATGAGCGCGACAGCCATCGCTCCGGCTTGTTTGCCAATCTGATAGACCATTGACTCTAAGACCCGGGCGGCTTCATGGTCTCCCGCGTCGATGCGTCGTTCCACCTCGACCAGGTCGCGCGTCCCCAGGTAGGCTGACAGGCCGCCTTCCCCAAAGACATGGCGGTCCAGTTGTTCCTGGGTGTATTTGCCGCTGAAGCAGAGTTTGATTAGAGCCCGCGCCGGCAGCCCACCGCAGCGGTCTACGCCAAACGGGCCTTCGTCGATGGTATTGCTGTCGATCATCCGTCCGTCCTGGTGGGCCGAGACGGTGATTCCGCTGCCCAGGTGCGCCACGATGAGCCGCAGCGACTGGTAGGTGCGCCCCTGCTCGCGCGCATACCGCCGCGCCACGGCCTTGGTGTTCAACGCATGGACGATCGATGTGCGCTCGATCAGCGGCGAGCCCGTGAGACGCACGCGCGGCTCCCACTCATCGACCGTCACCGGATCCACGATGTAGGCGTTCACCCCGGCCGCCTGAGCGAAGCGGCGCGCCAGAAAAGCCCCCAGGTTCGATGCGTGTTCACCGCGGCGCGCCAGCCGCAGCTCTTCCAGCATCGCGTCGTCCACCAGATACGTGCCGCAGGAGGCCGGCGGCAGGAACCCGCCCCGGCCGGCCACGGCGGTAAACTCATCCGCCGCGTACCCTGCCG
>JBAVYF010000519.1:0-1597 GCA_049698655.1 Occallatibacter sp.
GCGCCGCCGCTGCCGCCCGTGCCTGCCGCTCCAAACGGGCAAACGCCTCGTCCAGCGCAGCCTCATCAAATGCCGTCAAATTGGGAATCTCTTCGTTCATAGGCTTATTCAGCAGGATAAACCATTGCATGGAGCAGCCGCGCCGTAGGCGCAGTGTTTGTTAGCCCCGCGCTTCACCGTAGGGAAAAGGAATTCCACAACGCAAGCCGCACCGTAGGCGCCCCGTGCCCCATCCATTCGCGTTCGTTGCGAATGGGTGGGATACCTCGAATCTAATCAACCCTATTCATGTGGAGCGAAGTCGAAGGATCTGCATTTAGCCGCCGGGTGCCCCAGGTCTCGATTTTGAGACCTGGGAATATATAGAAACTTAACCGCGCCACTCCTCCACCCATCCCCGCACCGTCGCGTGATGCTCGCTCCACGCCATCCACACGCTCTCTGCCCACTCCCGCACCCGCGCCTCATGCTCCGCCGGTGTCGCTGCCTCCAACACATCCCGCACCGTGCGCTCTCCGCGAAACTCCGGCGGCGTCAGCCACGGATAGCTTTTCTTCTTTGCGGAAATCGCCGCCATCGCATCGTTCGCCCGCTCCATCGGCCAGCCAAGCTCCAGCAGCACGCAAAGCCGCGACAGGTGTATCCCCACCGAGTTCCGCGCCTGTACATTGTCTACCCCCGGATGCTGCGCCGCGTAGGTATCAACGGTAAGCCGATGCAGCCGGAAATAGGCCTGGTCCTGGTACTCTCTCGCCAGCACCCGCCCATAAGCCGCCCAGCATCCCGGCGACGATAGCACATACTTGTGCACTGGCCCTTCTTCATCCCCAAACTCCGCCCCGCATCCACAGCACCGCATCATCCCTCCACGAATCGCGTATTAAGAATTCTTCACACGAGCAAAACAATACAAATTTCCCACAGAAAAATTGGTCTGCCCATAAACCTGTCAACAGAAAAGGCCCCGCAACGCGGAGCCTTTTCGCTGACTTGCTGACTCGCTTACGCTCCTGCTTTCTCCGCCGCCAGAGCCAACTTGGCTTGCTCGACCAGTTCGGTGAAGTCCTTCGGGGCCTTCACGGCGATGTCGGCCAGAATCTTGCGGTCCAGCTCCACGCCGGCCTTTTTCAGGCCGTTGATGAGCTGCGAATAGCTGAAGTGGTTCAGCTTGGCCGCGGCGGCGATGCGCACAATCCACAGTGAGCGGAACTGGCGCTTCTTCTGCTTGCGGCCGGTGTAGGCAAACTTCAGGCCGCGCTCCACGGCCTCTTGTGCCGCCTGATAGAGCTTGGATTTCGTAAGGAAATAACCGCTGGCTCGGTTGAGAATCTTCTTGCGGCGGTCACTCCGCTTGGTACTGCGTTTTACGCGGGGCATATCGGTTTCTCCATTTTGCGTTCGGTGATGCGGCTGGAGGCAGGAGGCCCAAACCCTTTGCGGGCCGGTCTGTAAACCTCTTCACTCGCTTTGCAAGCCTGAATCTCTCGCCGGGCGAACGCGATTCGCATCGGCGGGGGCCAAGTTCTGTCTTGGCCCATCAACTGCAGCGGCACGAACCCAATCCAAAGGTCCGCCCCACCGCAGGTGGTCAGGCGTA
>JBAVYF010000520.1:0-3635 GCA_049698655.1 Occallatibacter sp.
CCATGGTGCTGATCAATAGCGGCGGAGCTCCCGTATCGGGAACCCCAGGGACAATATCCTCTCCCGCAACGCCTCCCGCTCCCGACACGGCGGACGATAGCACCAAGGGAGGAAAGATGTAGCGCGAAGTGTTCAGGTTTTCGACGGAGAGTATGGGCATGAAGAGCGAGTGCCAAAAAAGGTTCCAAGCCGGGCAAACCGGGGTTCTGATCGCGTGGCCAGGCTAGCAACGTGGAAATCCAGGATAATCCGCGTCCAAGGAGCAGCTACCATGGGCACAAGCAAGAAATTTGGCTGTTACCGCATCACGATTGATGGCGATGATCAGCACGATCAGTATGAGCTTGCCGTCGAACACGCACTCCACAGGATTGAATCCAGCTATACTGGCAAGGTCCTGCTGTCAGCAATCAGAAGTACGAACAAGGCGATACAAATCATTCCTTATAGTGACTGCATCTGCAACGCGGGAACACTACCGGCTGACCGGGCGGCGGCATCGCTCCGCAACCAGGTCGTGGCGATACCGTATAATGACCAGAATGCTTGTTTTATAGAATATATCAAGGGAACAGGCACGGGTTGTGACGAAAAAGTGTACTTCACCCCTACCGTTTGGGGGTTCGGAGTCAGGGGCGCCTGCGCGAAATACGCAGGCGCGCCTGGCGCCAGTCCCAGTTTGGTTTTGTTTCACGAACTCGCACACGCTTATCGAAACGCGCGAGGAGTGTCTAACTCGCGCCCTACGACCGGCACGAACATACTCTACGATTCTACGGAGGAGTTTTTCGCCATTGTGTTAAGCAATGTACTCGCTACCGACCCGACGTTCGATACAGCCAATCGGACACTGCGTGCCGATCACGATGGAGGCCGGCCTTTGGCCGCCAATCTTTCCACGTCCAAGGGCTTCGTCGCGGATACCGAGAATCGAAAAATGATGAAGGAGCTAGCTTATTCAGAATCGTGTCTCGTCAGTGCGCTGCGCGGCTCAAAGAGCACCTTCAATCCATTCGCCGAACCACTTGATAATGATGGGTGACGTTTGACGCAAACAATGGCACAACCCGGCGCAGTAGCCCAGTTTCCCGAGGTTGGAAGATGGTGTGTCACGGCGATGCCCAGAGGCTGGCTCTATGTCGCGGATTTTGGGATACGCCAGATGACGATGGATGCGCGGACGATGGGCGCAAGTGTGGGCGTAGGGCAAGACTCGCTCAATTCAGAGAGCGGCCTCGCTGAATATATTCAGAAGCAGAAGAAACTTATCGGGAGTTACTTGAAGGAAGCAAAGTTTGCAGGACCGCAAGCGACTGCTTTTACGGGCGCGGATGAGGCTCTCCTGCTCTTCGTTCGCCACAACGCGCCCTCCGTTGGAAGCATATTGCATGCTCAAACCTACGCGCGACTGGGCCATTGGCTTGGAATTGTTACCTTAACGGCGTTGGAAGCAAAACTCCAGACAGTGCGACCGGACTACGAGGCATTTATGAAAGGCTTGCGCATCAGCCCAGCACGAGCAAGCGAGCCGGCGGGGGTAGTTAGCAAGTTGGAATCCAACAGGGAGAGAGTCTGATGCCGCCAGCAGCACGGATCACGGATCTGACAACACACGGAGCGCCTTTGGCTCCCGGTCCGGGCAGCACAGATGTTCTGATTGGCGGAATGCCTGCATGGCGCGCGTTGATGGATCAACATGCCTGCCTGTTGGTCAACGTTTCCGGTGCCGACGGCGTTGGCATGGTGATGATGGGCAGCCCGACGGTTTTCATCGATTACATGATGGCCTGCCGGATGGGCGATATTGTGGTGGAAGTCCCGGGCCTGGCGATGGGGCCAATGAATCCCATTGTGCTGGGATGCCTTACAGTGATCATTGGGGAGGTAGGTGCGCCATCGCCCGGCGCAGGCGGCTTGGGCGGAATTGTGACTGGGCTGGCTGTCGGCGGTGTTCTCAATCTTATCGAGAATGCATCTACCTTTAAGACCAATGGTCTTGATAGAAATGCAGCTGATAGATATCTTTCGACGTCCGAGGGAGAACAGCTATTAGACGAGCTTGGCCGCTCTGATCCGAAAGCAACTCCGAGTCAGATATACCGTCGTGCTGTGGATCTATTGTCCACTGGCTCTAACAGCCCGGCAGTAAAAGATGCGCCCCCTCAACTCTTCAAAATTGTACCCCAAGGACAGCAAGTGAGTGAATACTCTCCGTTCTTTGCCACGCCGGAAGAACTTCGGTCTGCGGCAGCATCAGGTAAGAGCCTTTCGGATTATTTTGGTTTACCGCTGAAGACTACGGCACCCACTTACGATGTCTATCAAATCACCCCAAAGGCTCCGGCAAAAGTGTTCGTCAGCAAGGTTGCGCCCACGAGCGAGTTGGGCGGTGCTGTTCGGAATTCAGGCGGAGCCAGTCAGACCCTTGTTCCAAACAGGAATGCATGGTCCCCTCCAGTCCATGTTGGTACAATACAAGGTTGAGGAGAACGCAGAATGGATCACGATCTCTTGTCTAGAAGCGCGGAGAAGCTTAACCAACTCCTGCTTCAGTATTCCGAAGTCGATATTGAAGCGCGAGAATTGCAGGGTGAGTTATCACTAATAATTCATGATGTACTCTCAGGGAAGATCGTGGCGCCCGTAGATTGGCGGAACATTCCTGGGGCATACTACTTTACTGAGGGAAGTTTGCGTAAATATGATGACCTTGAAACTGCTTATTCTGATTTCAAGATAGAAATTACTGGAGGAGAATCTCCGGTGCTGCGAAAACTTCGTCAGAAACGTGCGGATAATCTATAACTTCATTCTATTACAATGCGCGAGGTTGAAACGTGGGACGATACTGCCGCCGATCTATTCTATCTCGTCTCGGCGGAAGCCAAAAATATGCTCGGCGATGCCTGAGAAAGACAGCGAGCTGATGAAACGGCTGTAATCGTAGAGTGGTAATGGCGCGAACAAGGCGGCCTATTGGCCGGTGGAGTCCCATATCTTCAACAAAGGTGGGGAAACATACGCTCGCACCGGGCTGTAATTTGCCTTGCGGGCCTCCTGAAATGCCGACTGGGCTTCCGCGGAAGGTCCCTGCCAACTTGAGCGCGGCGTATCCAGCATCGACTGCTCCAGCAATGCGGCTCCAAGGTAGAAGTAAGCTACCCCTGGGCTTTGGGCGGTCTTTGGGGACTTCAGATAGTCCCTGAGCGCCCTCTGCGCATCATCGAAACGCGCATGGTAGAAATATCGGATTGCCGACGTCAGTTCATTCCGCGCGGCGGCCGGATCGTTCTTGATCAACTGCTCAATCCTGTTGGTGTTGTCTTGCGCATCCTGGTTGCCTGGCTGAAGTTTCAAGACCATGGCGTAATCGTTGAGCGCATCTTGAAGATTGCCCTGTTTCTCGATATTTCGCGCGTCGTCGATCAATTTGTTTATCTTTTTTGCGATATCCGCACTTGAGTCTACCCTGACCTTGGGGGTTGAAGAAGCCGGAGTATTCTTTGCCCGCATTGCATTCTGCAACTCCACAATTTTCCCCGCTGGATTGCCGGGCCCATTCCTATTCAGGTTCTGCGCCAACACAAGCTGCTGAATTGCTTCCTGGGGATTGTCCTTCTCCAGATTTCTGGCTA
>JBAVYF010000521.1:0-8164 GCA_049698655.1 Occallatibacter sp.
CGTCTGTTCTTTCGCCACAATCTCCTGAATCTTTACGTTCAGGCCGCTGAGCGCGGTCTCGGCATCGATGAGCGGACGCAGATTTTCTTCGACAGAGGGAATTTGCTTGCCAACCAAAACAAGAAACTCGCTTCGGTCCTCGCTGGGATCGATGCGGACGTTTTCAGAAAGCAAGGCGCGCTCGCGAACGTGCAGATCGGCGGACTCGTGCGGCGCAACCGCTATGCGGAAGCGATAGGCCGTGGCCGTGGTTTCTGCCGGCTTTGTTTCGGATTCCAGCTCAGCGTTGGGTTGGCGGGCGTGCTCGATGAGCACCTCTCGCGCATCGTCGCCAGCGTTGTTCACGGTGTATGTGCTGTCAGTGACCTGACTGGTTTGCTGCACCAGTACACCCTGATGCATGGCGATGTGGCGCAGCGTGCTCGTCTCCGCGGGCGCGGCGCGATGGACCTTTACCGCCTGATCGGCGGCGTAGGAGAGCAGGCGCTTTTCGCCGGGATGAATCGGGTCAAGCAGGCCCTCGCCGGCAAACTCGCCGGACTCGAAGATCGAGAAGCTGCCGGAGTCGAGCGTGAGTTTCGATTTGTTTTCCAGCCAGACTGTACGCAGCGGTGTAGGCTCACGCTCGCTCCACAGCGTTACGTGTACCGCAGGAAGCTCCTGTTGCAGGATGGGCACCATCGCTGATTCGTTTTTGTGGATGGTAACCGGCTGGGTCAGCGCGTACTCGAAGAAGTCGTCGAAGGCGTTGGTGGAGACGTCGCCCTCCTTGTAGGCATCGCTGGCGCGGTCTACGCCGCCGCCGATACCAGCTCCGGAGCCAACCCCGACATCGGCACTGTTGGAGGACCTTCCAATGTTGGATTCCGCTATGCCATAGCCATAGCCTCCGGAAGGCGATGCTTTCAACGCTTTCATCTTTATATTGCTCGGAACGGGTTTTGGCGCATAAATTTTTGCAGACAATTCGACACGGTCAAACTGAGCCTTCTCATCCGCCGCCTCATGCGTCTGCGGGGTCAACTGCGCTTCGGTGGCGATGGGAATCTCAATCCGCTTGGTGTAGATGGGCTGCGAGAGCGGCTGGATGAAGCTCTGAGGCGCTCCGGCCACCAGCGACAACTGCACGTTGTCCCAGTCGGCGCCCACGGTGTTATCGACGACCGCCCAGCCCTGCATGGTGGCGCTGCCATTCGGCGTGCGCGGAAAGACGATGCGGTAGGTGGACTTCCAGACCGGAACCTCGCTGATGTAGCTCACGCGCAGCTCGCGCTGGCCCTGACCGAGCGCATCGAGCGTGAGGTGGCGCAGGCCGGTGGAGTGGGTGGTTGAGAGCAGCTCAAGATAGCGGTCTAGCTGGCCCTGGAGGTTGGCGTCGAGCGGGCGCACGCTCAGCGCAGGGGTCAGCTCGATGACCCGCACCGCGCCAGAGGTGGCGACCAGCGTGAGATAAAACTTATCGATTGTTTTGTCGGTGTCGCTGCCGGGGACGGCCTCCGTGCGCGATTCGATGGACATGAGCCGGCCGGTAATCGTGCCGCCGGGCCCGCCGGTGACCTCGACACGCTGGCCGCGAAGCGCCTGGAAGAGTTCGGTCGAGGTGGGGTCGTCGGTCATGCCGAGGGAGAGCGATTTGAGCTGCTCGGCCAGCGGCGTGGTGGAGTTGTAGTTGACCCCGGCGATGCGTCCTCCGCCCTCGTCGAGGACGGTGAGCGACTGCAAAACGTCGTTCAACTGCGGCGAGGTGAAGTCGATGGCCACGCGTTGGTTGCCGGTGACCGAGCCGGCGTGCTCGAAGTAGCCCACGCCGTTCTTGTAGAGCACCACCTTGCGCACGGGCAGGTCTTTAACCACCTGCGGCGCGGCCTGAGGCGCGGCGAGTTTAGGCCTGGCAGCGGACCCGGCCGGAGACTGCGCGGCGAGGGTAAGGGTGAACGCGGCAAGAGAGAAGACAGCTAGAATTCGGCGCACAAAGCCTCCTTGGACAACCAACAGAAATGCTACTCCTTTGGACCCCGGCGAAGGGAAAATGGTTCCCGGCGCAACGCAAAATCGCCGCTGCCCACTGCCTGTGAACGGAGCAAGGGCAAAATCTTGCGCGATCTACGGCAAACTATTTGGAAAACGCGAATCGGCGAATGAGAGGGGCCCGGCACTCTCTGTTCATGATGAACGTGGCAGGTTGAGGGTTGAGGTTTCCCACCCTTTCGCAAAGTACGCGAAAGGATGGGGCACACTGCCGATAATGCACAATCGAGGATTGAGAATCATGGCCCCCCGGTACAAGAGATTCTGTTCGATCTTGACGAATGGGACTATCCTGAATTGCAGGAGCTGCCGCTTAGAGCAGTTCTTGCCAGGGTGGTTGAGGCGGATACGGATGACATGCCCTGCCTTCCTCAGAGCGCCATGCTTGCGTTTCTGAGGGATTTTCCGCCAAGCCGGAAGGGACTCGTCTGTGACCTTGCACGGCAGCTTGCAGATGGAGCGCCCTCCCTTGAAAAAGGAGAAATCCATGGAAACAGCCAAAACCGAACCTGCAATCGCAAACGATGTTCTGCATCTCGGCGGCAGCAAGCTGAGCCCCGAAGAGATTGCCAAGGCCCTTGCCCACCACAAACGGCACCATAGCGGCGACCAGCCGCAGCAGGCCGCCGCCAAGGCGGCCGGCGGCAAGAAGGGCAAGGGCGGCAAATAGCACGACTGGGATCCATTGTGGCCGTTCTTCCGGAGCGATGATCCTGGATTCAGCCAGAGCGGCCCCCAAGCCATGGCCGCTGCTCCGTTGCCTGTTCCCGTCGGCGGGAAGGCAATTTGCCTCAACTGCCCGCTATGGGCGATACTTAGGTGTTGTGTCTTGCGGCGGGGCGATCTTGCCTGGCCGTTGATTCGGCAGGGCGCGTCTGAGAACAGGTTGCCGCCAGCCGGAAAGACCCTGAAGATCCGCAACAGAGCACTGGAAGCTGAAAGGAACCGTATCGCCGTGGTGATGATTCGTTTGGCGCGTTTTGGCGCCCGCAAGCAGCCCTACTACCGCATCGTGGTCATTGAGAAGGACCGCGCCCGCAATGGCCGTTCCATCGAGGTCGTCGGCACCTACAACCCCCGCACCAACCCGGCCACGGTCGATCTGAAGCACGAGCGCATCACCTACTGGCGCGGCGTGGGCGCGAAGTTGTCGCTCAGGGTCGAGAAGCTGGTCGCCAAGAACCCCGCCGCCGCTCCCGTTACGGAGACAGCCGCAGCCTGATTTTTTCTCCTCCCCTGACAGCGAGCGCGGGCTTTCCTGAGCCGGCGCGCAATCATTTGCTGACGGCGACGGGTGCCGGCTGTTACTATGCGCGCACCGAATCAGGTCTCAAATTTGCCGTCGCCAATTTCTGAACGCACCGGTCAGGGGCAAGCGTATGACCCAAAACTCTATGGTCGAAGTGGAAGAACTGGTCCGCGAGATTGCGCGGGCCCTGGTGGATGAACCGTCAGCCGTTGAAGTGGAGAGCGTGGGCCGGGAAGATAACACGGTTCTCAAGCTCCGCGTCGCCCCGCAGGACGTGGGCAAGGTCATCGGCAAGCAGGGGCGCACCGCCCGCTCGGTGCGCACTATCCTGGGCGCCGTCAGCATGAAGGTGCATCATCGCTACACGCTCGACATCCTGGAAGAAGACGAACCCTGAGAGTTCCGCAGCCGATGCATCCGGCCCCTCGCGGGAGGCAGCGATGACCACGCCTGAAGACTGGGTCTGGCTGGCGCGAATCCGCCACACGCAGGGCCGCAAAGGCGAGGTCTTCGCTGACATCCTCACCGATTTCCCTGAAAAATTTGCCGATAGAAAGCGGCTGTGGCTGCTGGGCGCCTCTGGTGCGGGTAGCGTCGCGCTACCGCGTGAGGTGGAACTCATCGGCCATTGGCTGCATAAGGGCGGCATCGTGCTGCACTTTGCCGGGGTGGACTCGATCTCGGCCGCCGAGACACTCAAGGGGCTGATCGTCGGCCTTCCGCGCTCCGAGCGTGCAGCTCTGGGCGAGGATGAGGTCTACACCGGCGACATGATTGGCTGCGTGCTGGTGGATGTGGCGGGCATTGAGCCGGTGACTGTGGGCGAAATCGAGGATGTGGACCGGACGGCGGGACCGGTGGCGTTGTTGATGGTGCGCGGCGCGGCGGGCGAGGTGCTCATCCCCTTTGCCAAGAGCTACTTGCGGAGCATCGATCTCAAAGCTAAGCGCGTAGAAATGGCCTTGCCCGAGGGGTTGGTGGATTTGAACGAGACGGGAAAGACACCGTAAATTTCTGGCCGTTCCTATTCGGCTTCCTGCCGTATCGCCTCCAGCAGCTTGCGGTCTTCCTTGCTGAGGGCAGCCCCTTCCAGCAAATCCGGGCGGTTGGCCAGGGTCTTGCGCAATTGCTGCTCGCGGCGCCAGCGGCGAATCCCGGCGTGGTCGCCATTGAGCAGTGTCTCGGGAACGCGCAGGCCGCCGAAATCGGCCGGGCGAGTGTAGTGCGGGTAGTCGAGCAGGCCGCCAGCGCCGTGCTGGGAGCGTGGAACGCCATCTTCGGCGGTCGCGATCTCGGCGTCGGCCACGCCAAAGCTCTCAAAGTCGCCTGAGGCCTCGTTGCCCAGCACGCCGGGCACGAGGCGCATGACCGCATCCACCACTACGGCGGCGGCCAGCTCACCACCGCTCAGTACGTAATCGCCGATGGAAAGCTCCATATCGCAGTAGAGCTGGTTGATGCGCTCGTCCACGCCTTCGTAGCGGCCACAGATCAGAACGATGTGATCGAGGGTGGCGAGTTCGCGCGCCAGCGCCTGGGTAAACGGCCGACCCTGGGCGGAGAGCAGAACCACCTGCGGTGGGGCAGACGCCGCTTGCGCGGCATTCGTCGCATAGCGCTCCACTTTGGTTTGAATGCCCAGCGAGGCCAGCGCCTCGGCAAGCGGCTCGGGCTTCAGCACCATCCCTTCGCCGCCGCCAAAGGGACGGTCGTCCACAGTGCGGTGCCGGTCGTGGGTGAAGGCGCGCAGATCGTGCACCCCCACGGTCACCAGTCCCTCGGCCAGCGCGCGGCGCAGAATTCCGTTCTCGAAGATGCCGGCAAAGAAGCCGGGAAAGATGGTGACAATCTCAAAGCGCATACACATTGATGATATAGGCGGCAGCTATGTTCCCGTATTGAGCGCCAGTCCGCAGAACCCGCGCGATTCCTCTCAGACACCATAGTGCTTGAATGGAATATCCACGTTGAAGTAGAAAGTCTGCTCGGTTCCGTCCTTGGCGTTCTTCACTTTCATGACATCGTAAGAGTGGCCATCTTTATTCAACAGGCTCTGTCCCGCAGGTGTGAAGCCGAGAATGCGCAGAATTACGTATTCTTCGTGGACAGTGATCACCACCCAGGCCGTCTCAGGCGACTTGCCGTCTCCCGAGTCGCGGATAGAGTTTACCAGTCCGCGAAAGACGGCCCTGTGGAACTCCGCCTGATCCGCCGCACCCATCTCTCGATTCGCCACGAGGGCGACGTAGTGCGCATCGATATTCACATAATCGCTCGCGAGCACGGCTTCAGCGTTTTTGAGAGCCTCAGGATAGTTCTTCTTATTCAGCGCCTCGGTCATGGCATCCTCGGACTTGGAGGTATCCTTGGCTTCCTTGTATTCAGGCGAGTCCATGTAGCTAAGGCGCAGGCGGGTGTAGTCGATTTCGGTTTTGCCGGCCTTCAGCGAGGCGAGCAGTGAGGCATATTCAGAGGGCTGACCCTGGGCAGCAACGACCGGCGGCAGAGCAACCACGGCAAGCAAGCCAAGAACCACGAGTATGTTGCGCATGATGCGGAATTTTACTCTGCGTGCAGACCGGTGTCCATTGATCGATGGGTGGGCACTCCGGCATCCAATCGCTTCCCTTTGAAGCTTTGCAAACCCTCTTAAACTTATGCCGTGCGCGGCCCGCTGAAATGTGTTCTACTTTTGCCAACTGTTATGGCGGACTTTGAATCGTTGTTAAATCGCTGGCAAACGGCCGGCGTCCTGGATGCGGAGGTCGCGCGCCGCATCCGCGCCTGGGAAGCAGAGCAGAAGAGACCCGCCGGCTTGCGCTGGCAGGTGATCGTCGTGCTGATTCTGGGGGCCATCCTGCTGGCCTGCGGCGTGGTGCTGTTTGTCTCCGCCCACTGGGACGAGATCGGCCCCGGCGCGCGCTTTGCGCTGGTGCTGGCGATGGTCAGCGTCTTCCATCTCAGCGGGAGTTGGGCGCGCAAGCGCTTCCTCAGCCTTTCAACGGTAATGCACGCCGTGGGAACCATCTCCACCGGCGTGGCCATTGCGCTGGTCGGGCAGATCTTCAACATTCAGGAGCACTGGCCGGCGGCGGTGCTGATGTGGGCCCTGGCAGCGCTGGCCGGATGGATTCTGCTCCACGACGAGGCTCAACAGACGCTCGCGCTGCTGCTCTTCCCGGCGTGGATTTTTTCGGAGTTCGCGTTTGCCGCTGACGGCTACATCGGCGCGAATGTCTATGCGGGCCGGTTCCTGATCACCTGGGCGGTTCTCTACCTTACGTTCTTTCTCGGCTCCAAACGCAGGATTGTCCAAGGCATTCTCTTCGCTGTCGGGGCCATTTACTCCGTTGCCGGGTGCGCCGTCTTGCTGGGAGGTTGGCGTTCGTGGGGCAACCAGACCTACCTGCCTCTCGGACTTCGCACATGGGGTTGGGTTGACATTGCCGTGCTGCCGCTGCTCTTTGCGGTCTTCAAGTTCCGCAAAAGCGCGATTCCTGTGCTGAGCGCGATTGCCTTCTCGATTGCGTTGCCCTGGTGCCAGCGAATCTGGACGGAGTCGGGCCAACGCTGGGACGGCAACCATTACTTCTTTGTGCGCCACGAGCCAAACCTAGCCGCCCACGCGCTGGTTGCAGCCTTTGCGGTCTTCATCATCTGGTGGGGCGTGCGGCAGGCCTCGCAGGCGCTGGTCAACCTGGGCATTGTGGGTTTTGCCGCTACCGTGGGCTGGTTCTATTACAGCGACATACTCGACAAGTTTGGGCGCTCGCTGGGGCTGATCGGCCTGGGAATTCTCTTTCTGGCCGGCGGATGGGCTCTGGAAAGAACCCGCCGCAAACTTGTGGCCGGCATGGCAAAAGCGGACCTTTCCGATGAGGAGGAGCTATGAAATTCTCCAAAACCTCTATCGTGCTGCTTCTGATTCAGTTGGCGCTGGCCTCATCCATCGCGGCCAAATACCTTTACCAGCGCGCCACCTGCCCGCGAGCCTGGACGCGGGCGGCGGCCTACGATCCGTATATGGTGATGCGCGGCCGCTACCTGAGCCTGCGACTGACCGTGGACGGCTGCCAGAGCACGCTGCCCAGCGCGTTACACGCCGTCTTCCCGCGCAATGCGGACGGAACGACACAGCCCAGCGGATACGCCGTCAAGTCCGAATTCCCTGTTCAGTTTCGCGCCAAGCTGAAGGCGGATGGCAAAAAACTGGTGGCCATCCGGATTCCCGAGGCAGACCTCAAGTCGAAGGGCGTGGATGTATCGGCAATGCCGGGATCGGCCTGCGACGCACTACGCATTGACGAGCCGGTGGACTTCTACATCGCCGAGTACGCCGCGGACCCGACGCCGCTCAAGCCCGGCCAGGAGCTTTGGATTGAAGTGACGATTCCGCCGCAGGGCCCACCGCGGCCGATTCAACTGGCGCTGAAGCAGGACAGCGCCTGGAAGCCGCTGGCGTTCCAATAGGGTGGTAGAAGTTTATTCCTGACCGCCGTGCAGGCGCAGCAATTCCGCCATCTCCTGACGGCCTTCTTCTGTCGCCAAGTGCAGAGGCGTTTCGCCATCATTGTTTTTGGCATTGACGTCGGAGTGATTCGCCAGCAGCAACTCCGCTATCTCCAGATTTCCCAGGAACGACGCATAGTGCAGGGGCGTTCCACCATCTTTAGCCCTCGCATTCACCATAGCCTGGTTGGCCAGCAACAATTCAACCACGTCTTTCTGGTTCTTAATTGCTGCATTATGCAATGGTGTAAAGCCCTTTTTATCTATGTCATTCAGAGCTGATTTTCCATTAAGTACACGATGCGAGATTTCAAAATATTCCCTGCTCGTAACCTGGAGCATTTGCTTCTCCAGTTTTTTCGCTTGACTGCCTGGGAC
>JBAVYF010000522.1:0-9824 GCA_049698655.1 Occallatibacter sp.
AAATGGACGAGTCCCGGTAGAATCAACACCAGTGGCAGAATCGCCCTCAACCGAACCCTCCCTGCCGGCGCGATCCAGATGGGCGCGCGCCCTGGGGCTGCTGCGTCCTTCGCACGCGCACACAGCCTTCACGGCGACCCTGGTGCTGATGGCCTCGACCTTCCTGTCGCGCATCATCGGCCTGGCGCGGATCAAATACATCGCCTGGCTCTTCGGCCGCGGCATGGAAGCCGATGCCTTCAACGCCGCCTTCGTGCTGCCGGACATGATCTCGTATTTTCTGGTGGGCGGCGCTGCTTCCATCACCTTTATCACCATCCTCACGCGCTATCGCGAAACCGGGCGCGAAGACGACGGGCAGCGGTCGCTTTCGGTGATTCTGACCACCATGTACCTGGTGCTGGGCGTGGCTCTTTTGCTGGCCGAAATCTTCGCCCCGTGGTACATCCATTGGTGGTTCGACGGCTTTGGTCCAGAGAAAGCCGCGTTATGCGTACGGCTGACGCGCATCCTGCTGCCCGCGCAGTTGTTCTTCTTTGCCGGCGGAGTCTTCGGCGCGGTTCTGCTGGTTCGCAAGCAGTTCAGCGTGCAGGCCGTGGTGCCATTGATCTACAACCTGGGCACCATCGTGGGCGGCCTGTTTCTGGTTCACCGGCTGGGCGTCTCTTCGCTGGCCATCGGCACGTTGGGCGGGGCCTTTCTGGGCCCGTTTCTGTTGAACGCGTTCTTCGCCCGGCGGGCGGGCACGCGCTACCGCTTCCTGCTCGACTGGCGCGACCCTGGCCTGCGCGAATGGGTGCGGCTCTCGCTTCCGCTGATGGTGGGGGTTTCGCTGGTGAGCGCCGATAGCTGGATCATCGCCCACTTTGCTTCAAAGACAGACGGCGCGGTCTCGCTGATGACCTATGCCAAGCAGCTCTTTACCGCGCCCATGGCCATGCTGGCCCAGGCGGCCGGCGTGGCCTCCATGCCCTTTTTCGCCAGCCTGTGGACCAAACAGCGCCACTACGAATTTGCCACCGGCGTGGCCGACTCCGTCTCGCGCGTGGCCTCGCTGGGGTTGCTGACGGCTTCGGCCATGGTGGCGCTGGCCGTGCCGCTGGTGGAACTGCTGTTCATGGGCGGGCGTTTTTCCCTGATCGATGCGCGAGAGTGCGCCGGCTATTTTGCAATCTTCTCCATCAGCTTGTTTTTGTGGTCGGCGCAGGCCATCTATTCACGCGCTTTTTATGCCGCCGGAAATATGTTTCTTCCCATGGCCGCCGGAACGGTGGTGACACTGGTCTCGCTGCCCATCTATTACTCGCTTTTTCACGGGTACGGAGCCATCGGGCTGGCCGTCGCCTCCGACCTCGGCATTGCTCTGCAAACCGTGGTGTTGGCCGTGCTGCTTCACCGGCGGCGCATGGTTTCGCTGGCGAGCCTGGACTATGCGGAGATGGGCCGGTGCCTGTTGGCCGCGGTTGGGAGCGGCGCTGGGGTTGGGGTGCTGTTCGGAGCCGTGGGCGGCGTGTTGCACAGAATTTCTCCGGGTCAGGTTTACTGGATCGACCTGGCGGTGCTGCTGGCCGGGACGGCGCTTTGGATGGCCGTGGTGAAATGGGTGCTGGAAAAGACCGGATCGGCGCTGCCCAGGGTGACGATGAGGCGGCTGGGTCTGGGCTGAACGGTCTGCGTAGCGGGTCGGAAGCACGCCTATTTGCCGTTCGGACAGACCGGCCAACAGCTGCCATCCCTCAACAGACACAAACGCCCCCATATCGCCGGGGGCGCTTGTGTTGGGCAGGGGCCTGAGACGCAACTACAACTGGACCGGTTTGGGCGGTTCCGGCGCAACTGCGGCTGTCGGCCTGGTTTCGGCCTTGCGAATGTCGATGCCGCCCTTGAAGAAGGCGCCATCCTCGATGCTGATGCGCGCCGCGGCGACATCGCCGGTAAGGGCGCCCTCGGCGCGAATATCGACCCGGTCGGAGGCGGTAATATTGCCGCGCACCTTGCCCAGGATGACGACCTCGCGGGCAGTGATGCTGGATGCGACCTGGCCATTGCGTCCCACGGTGACGCGGTTGCCGGGAAGGTTGATGCTGCCCTCGACCTTGCCGTCGATAAACAGCGACTCGGAACCGCTGACCTCTCCCTTGATGAACAAGCCCTTGCCGATGGTAGCCTGGTCGCCGGCCGAAACCGGTGCTCGATTGGTTTGTTCAACGGCTGGTGCGGGCGGCGCGGGGCGGGAGGGTTCAGGTGTAAAACCGGGGGTAGCTGGTCCGGATTGGTTGGGTTTCCACATAGCGTTCAAAATGAATCCTTTTCTGTCCTGAAAGGACGGGCTCGCCAAGGCAAGGGCCATTGCCATGCGCCAAAATCTGAATGAATGGACAGCCGAAGAATTCGCCTTTG
Source organism: Occallatibacter sp. (assembly GCA_049698655.1). GTDB lineage: Bacteria > Acidobacteriota > Terriglobia > Terriglobales > Acidobacteriaceae > Telmatobacter. The sequence continues at coordinate 2,401 of JBAVYF010000522.1, forward strand.
GCGGCCCCGATGACGGCTACGAATAGGATGGTTTCCCTTCGCGGTCCGCCGGGAAAATTGCGTTACCGCTATTCTAAGCCAGCGCCCAGAGATTAGCGAGAGCGTGGGGGTGGTTGAGGAGAGGGAGCCAACTGGGCCAACAGTTTGACGGCTGGAGAAACGGCCAACTGCGTGTGCGCATCGGACCAGTTGCGGCCGGATAGCGATCAGAAGAAGCCCGCTGTACTCTTGAGCTATGACCGATCGGGAACTGGTAGCGCGGATTGCGCGCTCTGCCGGCGGAAAGGCCGGATACAAGCAACTGGTCCGCGAGTTGAGCCTCGGCGGCGGACGGGAACGCCGTCTTTTGTTGGAACAACTGGCGCGGCTGACGGCGCGCGGCGAGCTGGCCAAGCTGGATCGCGAACAATGGGGCATTCCCCGGCTCGTCGGCGTGGGCGGCACGCGCGACAATCTGGCCGCCGGCAGGCTGGACCTGCATCGCGACGGCTATGGCTTTGTGCGGCCCAATCCGCGGCAGGCTTCCGGCGTGGTAGAAGACATCTTCATCCCGCCCAACGAGATCAACAGCGCGATGCAGGGCGACCAGGTGCTCGTCGAAGTCGAGCCTCCCAAGGCCGATGGCCGCCGCATGGGCCGCATCGTGCGCGTGCTGGAGCGGCGCAATCCGACGGTGGTTGGAGTTTTTCATTACGCGCGAAGCGACCGCGAGCGCGGGCACACGGTCGTTCCCTTCGACGAGCGGATGACGCAGGCGATTCTGATTCCCGCCGGCCAGGAGCTTCCCGCGGCCAGCGAGTCCGCCACGCCGCACCGGGTGCTGGGCAAGGAGGCTGTGCCGGTCGCCATACTCGGAAGTCTGGAAGGGCTGGTGGTGGATGTGGAGATCACCATTTGGCCGACGCCGACGCGCCCGCCGGTGGGCCGGGTAATCGAGGTGCTGGGTGATCCGGACGACTTCGGCGTGGATGTAGAGATGATGATCCGCAAGCACCAGTTGCCGCGGGTCTTCCCCGACAACGTGCTGGCCGAGGCGCGCGCCGTGGCCCATCTCGACCCGGAAGAAGCCGCCAGCCGCCGTGATTTTCGCGGCCTTCCTATCGTCACCATCGACGGCGAGACGGCCCGCGATTTTGACGATGCGGTGCTGGTGACAGAGCACGGCGACGGCTATGAACTTCAGGTGCATATCGCCGATGTGGCCGAGTATGTGGGGCCGGGGACGGACCTGGACGTGGAGGCGCGGCTGCGCGGAACCAGCGTCTACTTTCCCGATCGCGCCATTCCGATGCTGCCACAGGAGCTTTCCACCGGCATTTGCAGCCTGCGCCCCGGCGAAGACCGGCTGGTACTGAGTTGCATCATGCAACTCGACTCCACCGGCCGCATCAAGAACTACGAGATTGTCGAGGGAGTGATCCGCTCGGCGGCGCGGATGACATATACGGAGGTTCACGCGATCCTGGAGGGCGATGCGGAGACGCGGGCGCGCTATGCCAGCCTGACCCCGGAGTTCGAGCGGATGCACAGGCTGGCGGTCCTGATGAACCAGCGGCGCGAACAGCGGGGCAGCATCGACTTTGACCTGCCCGAGCCGGTGATCGAGTTCGACGAGCAGGGCCAGATGCGCGGCGTCACAAAGTCCGAGCGCACCTGGGCCAACCGGTTGATCGAGGAGTTCATGCTGGCGGCCAACGAGTGCGTGGCCACGTGGCTGGAAGACCTGGGCGTGCCCTCGCTCTATCGAATTCATGAAAAGCCGGAGCCGCGCCGCGTGGTCCAGTTCGAGGAGCTGGCCGCCAGCTTCGGCTACACGCTCGGGTTGGGCGCGCTGCCGGTCCGACGCATCCAGACCCGCGGTGACCGCCGCGACGCGCAACGCAGCGGCCGCAACGTCCGCACCCATGAGGTGCCGGAAGATATTCCCGTGACACCGCGCATGTATCAGAAGCTGGCCGCAAAGATTGAGGGCAAGCCCGAGGAGCGGATTCTGAGCTACCTGATGCTGCGCTCGCTCATGCAGGCGCGCTACTCGGAGACGAACGTGGGCCACTTTGCGCTGGCCGCGCCGACGTATACGCACTTCACCTCGCCCATCCGCCGTTACCCCGATCTGATCGTCCATCGCATCGTGAAGGCGCTGCTGCGGGAGGGAGTGAGCGGCGAGGGGGTGGTGGCGGAGGGGCGGCACAGCTCGCCCTGGACGCACCCCAACGAAGGACTGCTCACAAGCCGGGTGCCCCACCTTCGGCGCAGCACCACCGCGCCTAAGGTGGGAGCGAGTTTCCCCGGCGATCCGCCGATTCCGGAGGCAGAGCTGGCGCAGATTGCCGAGGAGACCAGTCTCACCGAGCGCCGCGCCGCCGATGCTGAGCGCGAGCTGGTGGAGTGGAAGAAGGTGCGCTTCATGCAGGACCGGGTGGGCGAGGAGTTTGCCGCGCTGGTGCTGAACCCGGCCAAGTACGGCCTCTTTGTCGAGCTGACCGACCTCTTTGTCGAGGGGCTGGTGCCCATCGATTCGCTCGCCGGCGACCGCTACACCTGGCGCGAGAATACGCACGAGATCATCGGCGAGAGCACGGGCCGCCGCTTCCGCGCCGGCGACCGGGTGCAGGTGATTCTGGACCGCATCCTGGCGGCTGAGCGCAAGCTGCAGTTCTCGATTGTGGAAGAAGGTTTGCCGCTGACCGGAAAGAAGGCAGTCCCGCACAAGCCGAAGAAGAGCAAACGCAAGGACGCGACAGTTCCGGCCTCCAGGACCAGGAAGAAGTTCGGCAGGAAAGGGAAGCGCCGTTAAAGCACGCTGGCTTCAACGGCGCACGCAGTGCGAAACTGCTTACCCAATGCTCTAGGCGCCGGCCTGCTTTTCTGCCAGATTGCCAATAAACGGCAGCTTGAATCGCTGTCCCTTCAGAGCCTTGAGCAGGACAATGATCCAAATCACGAGGAACGCCAAGCCGACAAACGGAATAAGTATCCATCCGATAATGGGAATGACCGTGAGCACGATGTTGACGGCGAAGGCGGCAATGCCCAGGAAGATGGACTGCCAGGAGTGGAAGCGGACGTAGGAGTTCTTGTTGTACGGCTCGACGATCAGGAAGATGATCGCCGGGATGATGGTGACGTAGGCCAGTGCGCCGGCTGCGTTGTCGGAGAGGCCAGATTGCGGAGTTTCTTCAGGCACGGTAGCTCCTTTGGGGTTGAGGTCAAACGACTATAGTAATTCGCCCAGGTTGCGGCGAGGTAAACGCACGGGAGAAAACGCGAACCGCGAGGGTCAACCTCCGGCGGCGAGAGCGGCTCCCGCGTGGAAGCCGTTCCCGCATATGCTGAGGCCTATTTGCCGGTTAGCTGTTGGCCTGCTTTTCAGCAAAATCGCCGATGACAGGAATCTTGAATTTCTGGCCGTTGAACGTCTTGATCAGCACGATGAGCCAAAGGATGAAGAAGCCCAGGCCAACCAGCAATCTCAAGGGGATCATGAACAGGCCAATGAACGGGATCCTGTCGATAATAAAGAACCCAAAATGGACCACGACGTAGGCAACAGTCAAAAAGATGGATTGCCAAGAGTGGAAGCGAATCAGGGGTTTCTGGTTGTAGGGCGCGGTCGCCAGAAAGATGATCGCCGGGATGAAGGTGATGTAAGCAAGGCCGCTGGCGGCGTTGTCGGAGAGGCCAGTTTGCGGAGTTTCTTCAGGCACGATAGCTCCTTTGGGGTCGAATTCAATTTGTGAGAATAATTACTCCACGCCCAGCCGGACCAGGCAAACTGGGGGGAAATCCGTACAACTACTGTGCAGAAAGCGTGGCTTCGAGACGAGAATAGAAAAAATGCTGGAGCACTCCATTGTCAAGCAGAATCTACGCGATGGGTACGGAGAGTTGTCTGCCCATTCCTCTTTCCAGCTCCCAGGAGTCGCGCAAAGGCCAACCGGCGGGCAGACGCACCGATCCAATACAATGGACCCAGGAGCATGATGGATGGCACACATGGTATTTTGCGTTCGCAACAAGAAGGAGATGGAGGGCCTGGAAGAGCCGCCCTTCGACTCGGAGTTTGGCCAGAAAATCTACAAAAACGTCTCCAAGGCGGCATGGGACGAGTGGGTAGGCCGGCAGAAGATGCTGCTGAACGAGTACCGCTTGCAGCCCTGGACCCCGCAGGCGCAGCAGTTCCTGGTCGAGCAGATGGAGCAATTTTTCTTCGGCGAGGGAGCCGGTTTGCCCCAGGAGTTCGTTCCACCGTCGCAATAAAGACAGTGGCCAGTGATCAGTTGTCAGTGGTCAGTTGCGGCTGAGCGGTTGTCTGGCTTTTCGGGGTGACACCGTGCGATTTCCTATGAAGATTCCGATCCGGCGCAAGCGCGCAAGCCTTGCCTCGTGTAAACTAAGGACGACCCCAAAAGCCGGCTCCGCGCGAGCCGGCTCGATTGTGTCGGGACGTGGCTCAGCCTGGTAGAGCACTCGCTTGGGGTGCGAGGGGTCGGCAGTTCAAATCTGCCCGTCCCGACCATGATTCTTTCCGCATTGCGATCTTGCAACGCCGGTGCCTGGAATTGGCCGTGTGCGTGTCCCTGGATTGGCTTCGAGGATAAGAACAGAACGGGCCGCGCAAATACTGGCGCGGCCCGGCTTACTTTATAGAAGAAACCGATCGATTCGATCGTTGTTCTATGTGTTCGAGTCCCGCTCTTCTCCCAGGATCAGCTTGAGGGTTATCTGCTTGCGTCCGCGATAGAAAGTGACGCTGACGGTGTCGCCGGCCTGATGCTTGTCCATGAGGGCATTGATGTCCTGGGGATCGGAGACCTGCTGGCCGTCGATGGCCACGATGAGGTCGCCTCCCAGCAGGATGGGGGTGTTGCCCACGTAGGCCTGTTCGTTGCCGCCGTGCAGGCCGGCCTTCTCAGCCGCACCGCCGGGGCGAACTTGTTGAATCAGAACTCCCGAATCGACGGCCAGGCCCATCTGCGCTGCCAGGTCCGGGCCGATGGCGTAGTCGACAATGCCCAGCGAGGGCCGCTTCACGCGCCCGTAGCGAGTGAGGTCGGCCAGCACCGCTTTGGCCGTGTTGATGGGGATGGCGAAGCCGATGCCCGAACTTTGCTCGGCGCCGTTGGAGGCAATCATGGTGTTGATGCCGATGACCTCGCCCCGCGAGTTGAGCAGCGGGCCGCCCGAGTTGCCGGGGTTGATGGCCGCGTCGGTCTGGATGGCGTCCTCAATGGGCGCGTCGTCAGCGTTGCGAATCGAGCGGATGGAGCTGATGATGCCCCGCGTCATGGTGCCGTTAAGGCCGAAGGGATTGCCGATGGCGTAGACCTTCTGGCCGACGGAAAGCATGCTGGAGTCAGCCAGCGTGACCGGCACAAGGCCCGGCGCTTCAATCTGTAACAGAGCCAGATCATGAACCTTGTCAGTACCGATGACCTTGGCGTCGTAGCTGCGCTTATTGCTCAACTGCACCTTGATGCCGCGATTGGCGTTGGCCACCACGTGAAAGTTGGTGAGGATGTGGCCGGCCTTGTCGAGAATGAAGCCCGAACCCTGGCCCTGCTGCGGCACTGCGCCATAAAAGAAGTTGAAGACCAGGGTCGTCGAGGTGATGTTGACCACCGAGGGAGTGACTCGCTTGTAGATGGCGATGTTGTTCTGCTCCTCCGCATCGTAGGTGGGCGCAGCCTCAGCCTCGGTGAGCTCGAGCCCGGAGCCGCCGGGGTGAAACAGCGTTAGATGGCCCAAAGACAGACGGCCAAGACTGGGGGGAAGATGCGTGGTGAGGAACCAGAACCCACCCACGAGCAAAAAAACCAAAAGAACCCGGCGCAGTTTCATTCTTTGAAGACCTCGACAGTGGACAGTGATCAGCAAAAGCAGATTGTGGCAGGGGCGGCGACCGCTGACATCTGACCACTGATCTCTATTTTAATGAATCATCTTCCGGAAGCTTGTTGCTCTCGGCCTGGAGGCGTTGCCACAGCGCCTCCACCTGGGCGCGAAGGGCCTCTTTATCTCCAGCATTTTCAAGAATATAGTCGGAGCGGGCGGCTTTGATCACGTCGGGAATCTGGTACGAGAGGCGGAGACGCGCATCGGCTTCGGCGATCTCGCGGCCAGCTCCCGCGGGGCAAACGCGGGCGGCATAGCGGGCGATCTTCAGCTCATCGGGCGCGGTAACCACGACGATGCGGTCGATGCGGCGGCGCCAGTCGGCGAGCACGGTCTCGCTTTCGCCTCGCAGGCGGGCATCGCGTTCGACTTCAAAAATTAACGCCGACTCGACGACGGCCACGACGGCGGGATTACGGGCAAAAACCTGGTCCATCCAGCGGCGTTGAGCAGCAATCACCGCCGGATGCACAATCTCATTCAGCTCGTTCACCCGCCCGCCCTCGAAGGCCATCTCGGCCAGCCGCGCGCGATTCAGGCGGCCGTCGGGGCCAAGGACCTGCGGGCCGAAGACGCGCACAATCTCCGAATAAACCGGCTGGCCCGGCTCCATCAGCGCCCGGCCAAGCTCATCGGCCTCGATGACCTCGGCTCCCAGCGCGCGCAGAGTGGCCGCGACGGTGCTCTTGCCGCTGCCCAGGCCGCCGGTAAGACCTACTCTCAGCATCTAGAGCCCTCGCCGCATCTTCGCCGCTCGCACGGTGTTGGCCATCAGCATGGCAATCGTCAACGGACCCACGCCGCCGGGAACAGGTGTGTAGGCTCCGGCCAGCTCGAATGCCCTGGGATGAATGTCGCCTACGATTGTCGTGCCGCGCTTGACAAAAGCGGCCTTGCGCTTTGGGTCGCCGGCGAAAAAACGGGCAAATTCAATTGGGTCCGTGATGCGGTTGATGCCGACATCGATCAGGGTCGCGCCGGGGGCGACCATCTCCGGTGTTATGAAGCCGGGTCGGCCGATGGCGGCCACCAGGATGTCGGCCTGGCGGGTGATCGCGCCCAGGTCGCGGGTCTTCGAGTGGCAGATGGTGACGGTGGCGTTCTGATGCAGCAGCAGCATGGCCACAGGCTTGCCCACAAGGTCGCTGCGGCCCACCACCACTGCGTGCCGGCCGGCCATGGGAATGTTGCTGCGCTTGAGAATTTCAATAATTCCCGCCGGCGTGCAGGGCGCCAGAGCCGGCCTGCCCGCCTGCAAACGACCCGCGTTCACCGGGTGAAAGCCGTCCACGTCCTTTTCCGGCGCGACGGCGTCAAGCAGGGCTTTCGCATCGACGTGCGCGGGCAGCGGCAACTGAATGAGAATGCCGTCGATCTCGTCGCGGGCGTTGAGCAGGGCCACCAGGTCGAGCATCTCCCTGGTGGTGACGCTTTCGGGCGGGGTGACGACTTCACTGTAGAGGCCTAATTCGGCGCAGGTCTGCGCTTTGCCGCGGACATAAATCTCCGATGCGGCCACGCTGCCCACC